>JBILSK010000176.1:0-5135 GCA_044372165.1 Burkholderiaceae bacterium
GGACTCACCCAGTGGCTGAGCACGCACCCCACTTCCTGGATCACCGGTTATGTCAGCCAGTTTGTCTCGACCGATTCGCGCGGCAACTGGGAGTCGCTGCGCTGCGCCTCCGAACTGGCCGGGCGCTCAGGCCTGCAGTTCAACCTGCTTACTGCGATGCCCAACCGATTCGGCGTCGGTTCGGCGTCCTCCCGTCTGGTGCCACGATGATCGTCCTGGGTTGTTTCGGCACCTGGCGCGCGGCCTGCCGCTCAGGTCCGCAGGCGGCGGGCGGGCAGCAGCACCGTGCCGATCGACATCAGCACGCAGACCAGCGCGGCCAGATCCGGCCAGCCCGGAGTTTCGCCCAACATGGCCATGCCCGAAAAGACGCCCACCACCGGAATGAGCATCACCGACAGACTGCTCACCACCGGCGGCAGCAATGTGCCCAGGCGAAACCACAGGAGCTGACCAACGCCAAACACCAGAAAGATGTTGTAGACGATCGCTGCCCACTCGACGGTATTGGGTGCCCGCACCCATTGCTCGCGTTCCAGCAGCCAGCACAGCGGCACGCACACCACCAGGGCCTGCACCATCATCCAGAAGGTCAACACCACCAGCGGCACATCGATCTTGCGTCGGCGCATCCACTGCGTGCCAGTGGCCCAGACCAGCGCCGCGCCTATCATCAGGAGCGCCCCCGCGGGGCGGCCCGCGATCGCGCCCGACTCCTCAGCCAGCAGCAAGCCGATCGCACCGCACGCCGACAACACTCCCAGCAACTGTCGTCCACTGAGACGGTCGCCATAGAAGGCCCGCCCGATCAAGGCCACCCAGACCGGCATGGTGTAGGCCAGGATGGCTGCCCGCCCCGAGGACAACATCCGGATGGCGTAAATCGACATCACGTACCAGATCACCAGATTGGTGAGACCGAGCAGGATCAGTTCACGCCAGTGTTCGCGGCGAATCTTCAGGGACAGCCCTTGCAGGCGAGCCACCGCACCCAGCAGCACCAGGCCGCCCACCATGCAGATCGTGCGAAAGCTCAAGGCCGGAAAGTCCTGCACCCCGAGTTTCATGACCGGCCAGTTGACCCCCCAGACCAGGGTGAGCACGGCCAGCAACAGCAGGTCGGTTCGAGACAGGGCAAGACGCATGGGCCGGGGCGGTCAGATGAACGAGGCGCTGGGAGAGTCACAGAACGAGAAAGGGGAGAACGGGAAGAAGGGCCCTCCCGGGCTGCGCGATGCCCCGGAGGGCGGTTACACTTTGCACGCCATGACGACCGCTGCCCGCATCCCCTTTTCATTGTCGCTCAACCAGGCCTGGGCCCGTGCCGACTCGCTGCTGTGTGTCGGACTGGACCCCGACCCCGCTCGGTTTCCCGCCCATCTGGCCGGCGTACCGGACGCCATCCTGCGCTTCTGTACCGCCATCGTGGATGCCACCGCGGACCTGGTCTGCGCCTTCAAGCCGCAGATCGCCTATTTCGCTGCGCACCGGGCCGAAGACCAGCTCGAGGCGCTGATCCAGCACATCCATCGCCACCATCCGGGTGTGCCGGTCGTGCTCGACGTGAAACGCGGCGACATCGGCTCGACCGCCGAGCAATACGCGCGCGAAGCCTTCGAACGCTTCGATGCCGATGCGGTCACAGTGAATCCCTACATGGGCTTCGACTCCATCGAACCCTGGCTGGCTCACGCGGGCCGTGGCGTGTTCCTGCTGTGCCGCACCTCCAACCCGGGCGGCGCCGACCTGCAGATGCTCGACGTCGGCGGCGAGAAACTCTACGAGCGGGTCGCCCGACTGGCCGCCGGTCCCTGGAACGCCTCCGGCGAACTCGGGCTGGTGGTCGGCGCCACCGTGCCGGCAGAGCTTGCTCGCGTACGCGCCTTGGCGCCGTCCTTGCCGCTGCTGGTGCCTGGCATCGGCGCTCAGGGCGGCGACGTCGCCGCGACCGTTGCGGCGGGTCGCACCGCGGAGGGTACCGGCATGGTGATCAATTCCTCCCGAGCCATCCTCTATGCCGGGTCCGGGGAAGACTTTGCGCAGTCGGCCCGTCAAGCTGCCCGGGAGGCCCGGGACGGCATCAACCTGCATCGGCAACGCTGAGCAGGCCGCAGCGTGAGGGCCTGGCCACTCCTGCCAATGCGCTCATGAGAGTCCTTGTCGCCGAAGATGACGATGTGCTGGCCGACGGTCTGTGCCGATCGCTGCGCCAGGGGGGATACGCGGTCGATCGGGTCGCCTCGGGCGGTGACGCCGATTCCGCGCTGGTCGCCCAGACTTATGACCTGCTGATCCTCGATCTCGGCCTGCCGCGCATGTCGGGCCTCGATGTCCTCAGGCGCCTGCGCTCCCGGCAGGGCAATCTGCCGGTGCTGATCCTGACCGCGGCGGACACCATCGAACAGCGGGTGCGCTGCCTGGACCTGGGCGCCGATGACTTCATGGCCAAGCCGTTTGCCCTGTCCGAGCTTGAGGCACGCGTGCGAGCACTGACCCGTCGAGCGATGGGAGCGGGCTCCAATCTGATCCGGGTCGGCGAACTGGAATACGACCATGCGGGCCGCACCGCGAGGCTGGCGGGACACACCCTCGAGCTGTCCGCGCGCGAGACCGGACTGCTCGAAGTCCTTCTGAAGCGCACCGGGCGGCTGGTCAGCAAGGAGCAGATCGTCGATCACCTGTGCGAGTGGGGCGAGGAAGTCAGCACCAACGCCATCGAGGTCTACATGCATCGCCTGCGCAGGAAGCTGGAAGGCGGAGGCATCCGGATTGCCACGGTGCGCGGACTGGGCTATTGCCTTGAGCGGCCGCCGGAAGGCGTCGGCAAGGCCTGATCCACCGGCTCACCGACGACGCACCCTGCGGGCCTACGCCTCATGTCAGCGACATCCACAGTCCGTGCGCAGGGGCGACCTCTCACCGCCGCTCTGCAGGACCTGCTGTCCACCCGCGACCGCCATCATGACGCCTGGGTCGAATCCCCTGCACGGGCCAGCGACCCGGTGCCGCCGCCCCTGCCCCGGCCCTCCGAGGACGATGGACCCGGCACGATGCCGGGACCGACCGAGCCTCGCGAACGCGCCGGCGCCGCCCGGGTCCCGCTGTGGCTGCAGCGCCGAAACCGTCAAGGCAACGCCACGTCCGAACAGCGTTCGCTGTTCGGCGAGATCCTCGACTGGATCTTCGCCCCCATCCTGCTGATCTGGCCCCTGTCGGTCCTGCTGACCTTCCTGGTGGCCCGCTCGCTGGCCGACATTCCCTTCGACCGCACACTTCACGAACGCACCGACGCCCTGGCGCAGCAAGTCAAGCGCGCCTCGGGCAATGCCGACATCAGCCTGCCGCGTGCTGCGGGTGAATTGCTCACCGGCGAGGAAGACGACCGCACCTACGTCCAGGTGATTGCCCCCAGGGGTCGGCTGCTGATCGGTCAGACCGACCTGCCGTCCCCACGCCTCTACGACTATCCCGAACCGGGACGAATCAAGATCCGGACGGCCACCTATCGCGGCAGCGATGTGCGCATCGGCTACGTGTACATCGATGACGGCGAGGCCGATGACGGCAGCCCGATCCTCGTGCAGGTGGCCGAGACCCAGGAGCGACGCGCACGCCTGGCCAACGAGATCATCAAGGGCGTGATCTTTCCGCAGTTCCTGCTGCTGCCGCTCGCCGTGGCCCTCATGTGGTTCGGGCTGACCCGAGGTCTGGCGCCGCTCAAGTCGCTGCAGGGTCGCATCCGGACCCGCTCGCCCGAAGATCTCTCGCCCATCGACCCGCGCGGTGCACCGGCCGAGATCGCGCCCCTCATCGAAGCGTTCAACGACCTGCTCGAGCGGCTGGGCGAAAACGTCGAGAGTCAGAAGCGCTTCATCGCATCGGCCGCGCACCAGATGAAGACGCCCCTGGCCGGGCTGCGCACCCAGGCTGAAATCGCGCTGCGTGAGCCCGATCCCGCCGAGCTGCGCCGCAGCCTCGAGCTGATCGCCGTCGGGTCGGCACGCGCCTCGCATGTCATCAACCAGCTGCTCGCGCTCGCGCGCACCGAGAATCAGCGTCTCTCGACGCACGCCCACCAGCGATTGAACCTGATGACGCTGGCCCGGGATACCGTGACCGAATCGGTGCCCGAGGCCCTGCGACGCCGCATCGATCTGGGCTTCGGGGCATCGACCGACGACGACCCCTGGCCTGCCGGCACCGATACCCTGGACGGCCCCGCCACGCCGCTCGAGCCACCGGCTGTCTGGGTGTCGGGCAACCCCCTGCTGCTGCGCGAACTGCTGAACAATCTGATCGACAACGCACTTCGCTACACGCCCGCAGGCGGTGCGGTCACGGTCGAGGTGCGCAGCACCGACGATGCTGTCGAACTGGAGGTCGAAGACACCGGTCCGGGTATTCCCGAGTCCGAGCGCGAGCTGGTGTTCGAACGCTTTCACCGTGTCCTCGGCACGCAGGTCGATGGCAGCGGACTGGGCCTGGCCATCGTCAAGGAAATCGCCGATCAACACGCCGCGCACATCACACTGCATGCCGCACGCGGGGATCTCGACCCACCCGGCGCGCGCTTCGTGATCCAGTTCCCGCACGCGCCATCGCCTCGGCCGCCCGAGCGAGCGGCGGGTCAGCGCTGAACCCGAAAGCGGCCTGGAAGAGGCTGCAATCGCCAAGCTCCATGCCACCGAATCACTGGGCAGCGCACTGCACACCATGGTCCAGCTCCACGGTGGCTATGGCTGCATGCTCGAGTACCCAGTGGCGCGCGCCTTCGTCGACTACCGTGTCAACCGCATCTGTGGCGGCACGAGCGAAGTGCAGCGCGAACTCATCGCCCGCAAGTTGCAAGCCTCGCCCTGGCGTGCACCCGGCCCACACCGGGCCGAACGCCTGGAACCGAACGTGCGGCCTGATCCGCCCGATCGCCGCACTGGGTGGGCGTCGTCGACCGTCTGGACATCAAGCTCGACTGAGCACGCGAGACCCTCCGTGATCGGAGGCGGCCCTTAACTCGCGATGCCCAGCAGATCGAGAATGCCGCTGATGAAGGTCAGGGGATGGGCCGGGCAACCCGGCACATAGAGCGAGGGCTTGAAGCGCTCGAGAAACCCCCGCTCGAGCGCTTCCGAGTGTGC
>JBILSK010000177.1:0-5134 GCA_044372165.1 Burkholderiaceae bacterium
ACTGAGGCGGCGCGCAGTGCCGATCGCACCCAGCGCCTGGCCGTGCTTGACGCCCTGCGTGCTGTGGCCGACGCGCTCAGCGCCGAGGATCTCGAGCGCATCGTCGCAGCCGACCTCGGCCTGCACACGGCCATCGCCGCGGCCTGTCCGAACCGCCTGCTGCGGGCGGCCGACCGGCCTCTGGAACCGGTGCGTGCCAGCAGCTATCGACGCCTGCGCGCGGCCCTGGCCAGCCCGCCCGCTCATCTGCCGACTGTCGAGACACAGATCGCCTCGACCAGGACGCCACGCGTGATCGAACTGCAGCGTGCGCTGGCCCTGGCCATCGTGCGAGCAGATCCTGCCCAGGCTCGGGCAGCGGCCACCTCGCTGGTCGAGGCCTCGAGTCCGGGCCCTGTGCCGCACCCTGCCTGGGTGGCGCGCGCCGCATCCACGCATGCTCAGCCCACTGAAGAGGCCATCGACGCGGGCCCGCAGGACTGGCCTGACACGGTGATCCTCGACATTCCGTCGCTCACGACGCCGCGGTCGAGTGATCGGCCGGCTGAGCGCAGCACGGCACTTCCCCGCCCCTGATTCTCGGGCCGGGGGCCCGAGTGGGCGATCACCCTCGCCTGTCACACGTGCCCCTGGACGCCCGACACGCGTCCAGGGGCACGCTCATTTCCCGCTCATTTCCCGTACAGGAACTCGGGCAGCCACAAGGTCATGCCGGGGAAGATGTACATGAGCACCATGCACAGGATCACGATCAGCATGTACGGCATCATCCCGGCGAAAATCTGGTTGAGCGTCACATGCGGTGGCGAGACTCCCTTCAGGTAGAAGGCCGACATCGCCACGGGTGGCGACAGGAACGCAGCCTGCAGGTTCACCGCGACCAGCGTGGCAAACAGGATCGGGTCGATCTGGAAATGCGCCAGCAGCGGCAGGAAAATTGGCACGAAGATCACGATGATCTCGGTCCACTCCAGCGGCCAGCCCAGCACGAAGATCAGCGCCTGCGCCAGAATCAGGAACTGCAGCGGTGACAGGCTCATCGACAGGATCCAGCGCTCAATGAGCTCCTGGCCGCCGTGCAGTGCGAACACCGCCGAAAAGAGCCCGGAGCCGACAAACAGCCAGCACACCATCGCGGTGGTCTTGGCCGTCAGGTAGACCGATTCCTTGAGCTTCTCGAAGGTGAAGCTGCCTGACTGCAGTGCGAGCAGGAAGGCGCCCGCCGCCCCGACACCGGCCGACTCGGTGGCGGTGGTGATGCCCAGCAGGATCACCAGCAGCACCAGTCCGGTGAGTACCGCCAGCGGCATCACCGACGAAAAGAGCAGCCGCTGCACCTCGAGGTTTTCCGCATCGAAGTTCCGGTAGAACCAGGCCAGCAAGAGCAGAGTCGCCGCGGCCAGGCCCCAGAACCAGGTGTAGAAGGCGGGCGGAACATGGGAGGCGGTCGTGCCCGCCGCGTTGCTCGCGGCCGCACCACTGACCGGGGGCGATGCGCCCGGCTCGGCCAGACCGGTGGAACTGGCGCCGGTGCCCGATGCACCCGCTGCACCCGGCTCGCGCAGCCCGCCCGCAGCCGGCGGCTCGGACAAGCCGGCCGAGCTCGCCGTGGTGGCAGGCGCGGCCTCGGCCGAAGGCTCTTTCAGGCTGGTGTCCGATGCCGGCTCCTTGAGGCCGTCGGATGCGGGCGGTTCGGCCAGACCGGTGCTGCTGGAAGCGGCGCCGCCCGAAGCGCCCGATGCGCCGCCCGCTGCGGGCGGTTCAGCCAGACCGGTGCTCGACGCCCCCCCGGGCTCCTGCAGCGACGCGCCCATCGCAGCCGGCGTCTCCATCGTGGTCTCGGGCGCACTGTGCACGACCACGTACCACCAGCTGCCCGCGAAGATCGCGGCCGCGGTGATCAGCGGCCCCAGCGCCACCAGCAGGCTGCCCAGCAGCTTGCCGAATCCCGGTGCCTCGCCCGCGGGATAAGCCGCCTTCACCCGACCCGGCGAGAACAGGGCGCGGGTGACCGCGCCCAGGGCATTGCCCCCGAAGGTGTCGCTCAGGCGTTGCAGCCAGGGCGGCACATCCATGCGCTGCTCGCTGTCGGGCAGCTTGGGTGCGACCTTGGGATCGATGATCGCCCAGCCGATGATGTAGACGAAGTAGAGGAAGGCCAGGAAAAAGCCCGGCACGATGGCTGCGGCGTAGAGCTTCACCACCGATTGCCCGGCCACCGCCGCATAGACGATGAGCATCACCGAAGGCGGAATCAGGATGCCGAGCGTGCCGCCGGCCGTGATCACACCGGCTGCCAGCCGGGTGTCATAGCCGGCCTTGAGCATGGGGCGCATGGCAATCACGCCCATCAGCACCACCACCGCGCCGACGATGCCGCTGGCAATGCCCCAGAAGGTGCACACCACCAGCGTGGCCACCGCAAGTGACCCTGGCAAGCGACGAAACGACAGCTGCACCGCGCGGAACATGCGATCGACCAGCGCCGCGCGCTCGATGATGTAGCCCATCAGCACGAACAGCGGAATCGACAGCAGGGTGTCGTTGGTCATGCCGCCATAGGTTCGCTGCACCATCAGGTCGAAGATCTGATTGGCCACAAGACTCTGCGCGGAGTCGAAGTAGGCCAGGTAGCCGAACAGCATGCCCAGACCCATCAGCGTGAACGCCGTGGGAAAGCCCATCATGATCGCGACGACAATCAGGCCCAGCATCAGCAGGCCAAGGTAACCACTGGTCATCGTTTCGCACCCTCGCTCTGGCCGGTGGCACCACTCAGGCGACCATGCGCGGCGTCCTCGATGTCCTGCACGCTGTCGATCGCGGACCGACGCGCGTCATCATCCACGTAGGTCGATTCTGCAAGCTGACCTTTCACCACATCGATTTCCTCGACGTCGACGAGCCGCTCGGGCCAGGCGCCGGTCCGCAGGCACACGACACAACGCACCACTTCTGCCACGCCCTGCAGCAGCACCAATGCGCCAGCCAGGGGAATCACCGACTTGAACCAGTAGAGAGGCGGCCCGTCGGCCGTGATGCTCGAGCGTTCGCGAATGGCCCAGCTCGACCCGGCGTAATCCCATCCCGCATACAACAGGGCGATGATGCCGGGGAAAAAGAACAGCACGTACAGCACCAGGTCGAAGGTGGCCTGGCGTCGAGGGGGCATCGAGCCGTAGAGAAAATCGCCGCGCACATGGCCGTTCTGCGCCAGCGTGTAGGCGCCGGTCAGCATGAACAGCGTGCCATACATCATCACGCCGATCTCGAAGCCCCACTGGCTGGGGCTGTTGAGCGCGTAGCGTCGGAAGACCTCGGCGCAGACCAGCACGGTGAGTGCGATCAGCAACCAGGCGGCCGCCTTGCCGACCGCGGTGCTGATGCGGTCGATCGTGAAGAGGAAAGTGCGCGTGGACATTCAAACGCTCCGGAAAACAAACCGGCCGGGCAGGGCCCGGCCGGTATCGATCGCTCAGATCAGGGCCGATCAGCCCTTCTTGCCGAAGTAGTGGTTGTAGGCCATGCGACGGTTCACGTTGGTGTCCATGTCCCAGCGCACGGCACGCTCGGCGAAGGCACGCTGGGAGTCGTAGATTTCCTTGAACAGCGGGTTTTCGGCCGCCTTGCGGGTCACCACTTCGTCATAGACCTGCAGCTGGCGCTGCAGGACGGCGTCCGGCGTCTTGTAGAAGCGCACGCCTTGCGAGGCCTGCATCTCGGCATAGTCCTTGGAGTAGCGATCGACCGCCTTCCAGGACATGTCGGACGAAGCCGCCTCGACCGCGTTGTCGATGATCGACTTCATCTTGGGCGGCAGGGCATCGAGCTTGGCCTTGTTGAAGAGAATCTCGAACTGCTCGGCGTTCTGGTGGAAGCTTTGCAGCATGCAGACCTTGGAGACGTCCGGGAAGCCCAGAAGACGGTCCGACGAGGCATTGTTGAACTCGGCCGCATCGAGCAGGCCACGGTCCATCGCGGGGATGATCTCGCCGCCGGGCAGCGCATTGACTGCCGCGCCCATGGCGGTGAAGACGTCGATCGAGATACCCACCGTGCGGAACTTCAGGCCCTTCAGGTCTTCGGTCCGGGCGATGGGCTTCTTGAACCAGCCCAGCGGCTGGGTCGGCATCGGCCCGTAGACATACGAGTGGACGTTGGCTCCGACTGCGGTGTAGAGCTTGTTCAGCAGGGCCTTGCCGCCGCCGTACTTGTGCCAGGCGAGCAGCATGTTGGCGTCCATGCCGAAGGCCGGACCCGAGCCCCACAACGCCAGCGCGCTGTTCTTGCCGTAGTGGTAGACGACCACGCCGTGGCCGCCATCGAGCGTGCCCTTGGACACTGCGTCGAGCAGGCCGAAAGCCGGCACCACCGAGCCGGCGGGCAGCACCTCGATCTTCAGCTCGCCGCCGGTCATGTCGTTGACCTTCTTGGCGAAGTCGTTGGCGTACTCGTGGAAGATGTCCTTGGCCGGCCAGGTGCTCTGGAAGCGCAGCGAGGTCGTCTGCGCCTTGACGATCGCAGGAAAGCCGAGCGCGGCGACGCCGGTGGCACCGGCAGTGGTCATGAACTTGCGGCGTTTGCCGGTGGAATCGGTCACGTCAGGTCTCCTCGTATCTTGTGGAATAAGGTTTTTGCTCGCTCACCCAGAGCGAGATCCTCGCGAAGTGTAGGGCGGAACCTGCTGGACAGGCGTATTTCCGACTGTTGCGCGTTGTCATGGACACAACGCTCCCCCTTGACGCGCGGCGCGGCGCGCGCCCCTGCCTAGAAGAAACCGACCCCGACCTCGAAGAGTTTCTCGATGCGCGGGATCATGCGGCGGTTCGACACAAACACGATCACATGGTCATCGGGTGCCACCACCGTGTCATGGTGCGCGATGACCACCTCGGTGCGATCAGGCCCCCGGGAGCGCACCATCGCGCCGATGACCGCGCCCTCGGGCAGGTCGATCTGCTCGATGCGCCGACCCACCACCTTGCTGGACTTGGGGTCGCCATGGGCCACCAGTTCCAGCGCTTCGGCCGCGCCGCGCCGCAGCGAATGCACTGCGGCCACATCGCCGCGCCGCACATGCGTGAGCAGCTCGCCCAGCGTGGCCTGCGCCGGCACAATGGCGATATCGATGCGC
>JBILSK010000178.1:0-5107 GCA_044372165.1 Burkholderiaceae bacterium
GTCGAGCAGTGGCCAGCCGCCGCCTGGCAGGAGCGAGCCGGACACGCACTCGGCGAGGACGTGGCCACGCGCCCGCTGGACCAGGTCGCCGGCGTGCTGCGCCTGCAAGGACTGGCGGGGGTTCCGACGGCCAGCCGCGCCCGCCCCGATCGCCAGTTCTTCTACGTGAACGGGCGCTTCGTGCGCGACAAGCTGCTGTCGCATGCGGTCAAGCAGGCCTACGCCGATGTGCTGCACGGCGACCGGCATCCCGCCTGGTGCCTGTTTCTCTGGATAGACCCGATCGAAGTGGATGTGAACGTGCACCCCGCGAAAGTCGAGGTCAGGTTTCGCGATGCCCGCGCGGTGCACTCCTTCGTGTTCCATGCGGTGCGCGATGCCCTGCGGGTCGGCGCCGGCATCGCGGGCCTGGCCGGCGCGCTGCAACAGACTGATGCGCCAGTCGGTTCGACCGTCTCGGGCCTGACCGGCGCCCCTGGATCGGCGAGCGCCTGGAACGATGCAGCCCGCCAGGCACCGCTGGGCTTGCGACCTGCTGCACCTGGCGGCGGCGCGCGCAGTGCGGGCTTTCATGCCCCGCCCGGCCCGCCCGAACAATCCTTGCCAGCGGTGATGCGCTGGCTGGCACCAGATCCCCAGCAACCCGGATCTGACGCAGCGCCCCGCGCACCGATGCCTGCCCCCGACACTTCGCGCGCACTGATTGCCCGCGACACCGATCCGTCCACGCCACCGCTGGGTTACGCGATTGGCCAGATCCACGGGGTCTATGTGCTGGCCCAGAATGCCGCCGGACTGGTGGTCGTGGACATGCATGCCGCCCACGAGCGCATCGTCTACGAGCGACTGAAGACCGGCCTGGCCCGGCACGGCGTGCCGGTGCAGCGGCTGCTGGTGCCGATCGCCCTGCGCGGCGACGAACTCGATGTGCAGACCGCGCAGGACGAGCGCGAGACACTGCTCGAATTCGGCCTGGACCTGCAACCGAGCTCGGCCACCACGCTGGAGATCCACGCAGTGCCCGGGCCGCTGAGTGGCGGCGATCCGCTGGAACTGGCGCGTTCGGTGCTCGACGAACTGCGCGAGCATGGCGCCAGCCGCGTCCTGGCAGAACGCCGCGAAGCGCTGCTGGCCACGATGGCCTGTCATGGCGCGGTACGGGCGAATCAGCGCCTGTCGCTGGAACAGATGAACGCGCTGCTGCGCGACATGGAATCGACCCCAGGCGCCGACCAGTGCAACCACGGTCGCCCGACCTGGGTGCAGGTACCGATGACGGAACTCGATCGCTGGTTCCTGCGCGGCCGCTGAGACAGCGCGTGGGCAATCAGGACGCCTCCTTGGCCACGCCGGCCCGTACCACGCGACCGGATGCCATCGCCCTGCTGGGGCCCACCGCCTCGGGCAAGAGCGCCGTGTCGATGGCGCTCGCCGAACGCCTCGATCTGGAGATCGTGAGCGTCGATTCCGCGCTGGTCTACCGCGGCATGGACATCGGCACGGCCAAGCCTTCGGTTGCCGACCGGACGCGCGTCCCGCATCACCTGATCGACCTGATCGATCCCCTCGAGTCGTATTCTGCGGCACGGTTCGTGGCGGACGCGACCCGGCTGATCGGCGAGATCCGCGGCCGCGGGCGCCTGCCCTTGCTGGTCGGCGGCACCATGCTCTATGTGCGTGCGCTCATGGGCGGACTCGATGAGCTGCCGGGTGCCGACCCGCAGGTGCGCGCTCGACTCGATGCCGAGGCCGCGCAACGCGGCTGGCCTGCCCTGCATGCGCGCCTCGCACAGCTCGACCCGATCACCGCCGCGCGCCTGGAACCGGGCGATTCGCAGCGCATCCAGCGTGCCCTGGAAGTGCACGCGCTGACCGGCCAGCCGATGTCTGCCTTGTTGGGCCGTGAACGCGCCGCCAGCGGACCGGGCTCGGGCGCGCCCGATGTCGCCGTGCTCGCGCTCGAACCCTCCGATCGCTCGGTCCTGCACGCGCGCATCGCCCGGCGGTTTGCAGACATGCGGGCGGCAGGCCTGCTCGATGAGGTCCGCGCGCTGCGGGCCCGCGGCGACCTGCGCCCGGAGCTGCCCTCGATGCGTTGCGTGGGATATCGGCAGTCCTGGGAACATCTGGATGCGCTCGCGCAGGCGCACACACCGGCCGATCACGCCGCCCTGCAACAGCGCTTGATCGACACCGGTGTGGCCGCCACGCGCCAGCTCGCCAAGCGACAGCTGACCTGGTTGCGCTCCATGCCTGGGCGCCTCACGATCGACTGCCTGGCGCCCGATCTGATCGCGCAGACCCACCGCACGATCGTCGCCCTCGAGGCGACACCCCTGGCCGCGCACCGGCCCGGTGCCCTGGCGCCTTGAACCCACCCCCGCAGGAGACCCGCGGATGAGCTCACCTCTCGAAGCAGATCGCCCGGGCTCACGCTCGATCCCTCGGCCGACCCGCCCTGCGGACACCGACGAGCTCTCGACCCCGCCTGTGCTGGCCATGATCGGGCTGGGCCGCATGGGGGCGAACATGTCGCGTCGCCTCGCCCGCGCAGGCGCACGCGTCGAGGCTTTCGATGCCGAATCAACCGCGCGCGCAGCCCTCGCGGATGAACCGGGCGTGAACCTGCACGCCACGCTGGCCGAGGCGATCGCGGCCCTGCCGGCACCGCGCATCGTGTGGCTGATGCTGCCCTCCGGTAGTGCCAGCCAGGTCGTGTTCGAGGCCCTGCCGGCGCTGCTGGCGCCGGGCGATCTGGTCGTCGACGGCGCCAATGCCAACTGGCGTACGTCGCAGGCCCACGCGAAGGATCTCGCCGCCCAGGGCGTGCACTTCGCCGACTGTGGCGTCTCAGGGGGCATCTGGGGGCTGGACAAGGGCTATTGCCTGATGTTTGGCGCACGCCCCGAGGACGCCGCGCGCATCGCGCCCCTGGCCCGGCTGTTAGCACCCACCCCCGACACGGGCTGGCTGCATTGCGGCGCGCCGGGCGCCGGCCACTTCGTGAAGATGATTCACAACGGTATCGAATACGGCGCCATGCAGGCCTATGCGGAAGGCTTCGCGCTGCTCGACGGGCATGACGAATTCGATTTCGACCTGGCCGCGATCGGGGAACTCTGGCGTCACGGATCGGTGATCCGGTCCTGGCTGCTGGACCTCACGGTCGATGCGCTGGCCGACCCCGAAGCCCTGCAGGGGCTGGAACCCTTCGTGGCGGACTCGGGCGAGGGCCGCTGGACGGTGGATGAAGCGGTGCGTCAGGGCACGCCGACGCCGGTGATTGCGCTGGCGCTGATGAGCCGCTTTGCCTCGCAAGGCAAGGGCGACACCGCCAATCGCCTGCTCGCCCTGATGCGACAAGGCTTTGGCGGCCATGCAGTGAAGCCCGCGGACAAGACAGCATGAAGGCATCGACCCTGACCCCTGCGGTCCAGGCCCTGGTGGTGATGGGCGTCTCGGGCAGCGGCAAATCCGTGGTCGGCAAGCGGCTCGCCGAGCAGCTCGGTGCGCGCTTTGTCGATGGCGACGATTTCCATCCGCCGGCCAACGTCGAACGCATGCGGCGCGGGCAGGCCCTGACCGATGCAGATCGCGCCCCCTGGCTGGAGCGGCTGAACGCGGTGCTGCGCCATTCGGTGGCACGCGGCGAGCCCATCGTGCTGGCCTGCTCAGCCTTGCGACAGCGCTATCGCGACGCCCTCGCCGACCGGCTGCCCGGGCTGCGCTTCATCCATCTGTCCGGCCCGATGCCGCTGATTGCCGAGCGTCTGGCCCAGCGCACCCATGACTACATGCCGGCGAGCCTGCTGCCCAGCCAGTTCGAGGCCCTGGAGCCGCCGCGTGACGCGATCATCGCGGACATCGGCCTGCCGGTGGAGGCCCTGGTGGAGGTGATCGTGAGCGAACTGGCGGCTCAGTCGTAGCGTTTCGTCCAGAGCAGGTCGATCGCGTTCGACGTGCCCACGCGGGCCCGGATGCTGAAGCGCTCGGTGATTTCGTACTGCAACCGGAAGAGGTTCTGCAGACCGCGCAGGCTCTGCTCGTAGCTCACGAACAGCCGATCGGTCAGCCGCTTGCCCAGCGTCACGATGCTGTCCTGGGCGAGCGACGCCGCCGAACTCGAGCCCAATCCACCGGTCTGACCCGAGCGGATCGACAGCACATCCAGGCCCACGGTGGAGGCGACATTGAACGAGGGCGCGCGCGGATCACTGGAGGCAATCAGGGCGGCCGCCGCCCCCAGGGCCGCGCCCTGACTGCCCGCGCTGTCGGCCGGCACCCCCAGCACCAGCCAGGACAGCTTGTCCTGCTCGGGCACGTCGGGCTTGGACACCAGCGTCAGCTTGGGAACCTGGGCCGTGCCGGTGATCGCGACGCCGGCCTCGACCGGCAGATAGCGGCGGTAGGCGACGACATCGATCGCGGGGTTGTCGACGGCGCCGCTGAAGACCAGGGTGCCGCGCTCGATCTCCAGCTTCTGGCCGAAGCCGGTGTACATCCCCTGGACGATGCGAACGGTGCCATCGAGTCGCGGTGCATCGGGCAAGCGTCCGCGCAATGTGAGCTGCCCGGCCAGACGGGCCTCCAGCCCGGCGCCGAACACCCGCAGGCGATCACCCAGATCGATCTGCAGATCGCTGAGGATCCGGAAGCCCCGTGATCCATCGCCTGCTGCCTCGCCCTCAGGGGGTGCGCCGGCCGCCGTGCGCGCAGCGCGGGCGGCCTCGTCTCGAGCGGTGGCGCGTTGCAGCGCTTCGGTTCGGCGCGCAGCGGCCTCGCCCGCATTGCGCACCACCACCACATCCGAGGACACCCGCGGCGTGCTGTTGCCAGTGATCTCGATCACCCCTTCGTCGGCCCGCAGTGCGCCGCGCAAGCTGAGCACGCCGCGCGAAAAGACCGCACGAGACTCGCCGGATACCACCAGGCGCTGGCCTGCGCCCAGCGGAATCGGCATGCGCTCCAGCGTGAGGACCGCCTCGCTGCGTTCGTCGGGTCGCAATGAGCCGCTCATGCGCACCGAGCCCTTGCCGCTGGCAAAGCGCAGCGTCTGGACATCGACCATGTTGTCGACGATCTGTGCCTTGAGTTCGCCGTCGGTCAA
>JBILSK010000179.1:0-5096 GCA_044372165.1 Burkholderiaceae bacterium
GGCAGCAGCCGGTAGGCCTCCTGATAGCAGGCTCGGGCGCGTTCGGTCTGGAAGCGCATCAGCGCGACAAAGGCCTCGGAATGACGGGCAGCCAGGAGGTCGGGCACGGCGACGCCGAATCGCCGCAGGTCGTCCAGCGGCAGGTAGATGCGCCCGTTGCGAGCGTCCTCGCCCACGTCCCGGATGATGTTGGTGAGCTGAAAGGCCAGGCCCAGACGATCCGCGTAGCGCAGGGTGTGCGGGTCGGTCTGCCCGAAGATGGTGCTGGCCATCTCCCCGACCACGCCGGCCACGCGCCGGCAATACAGGGCGAGGCCGTCGAAGTCGAGATAGCGGTTCTGCTCGAGGTCCATCCGCATCCCGGCGATCACCTCCATCAGGCGCGACCGGGTGATCTCGCAGGTCTGCAGATGCGGCTGCAGGGCCCGCGTGACCGGATGTTCGGGTGCGCCCGCGAACAGGCGATCGACCTCGGCGGACCACCAGTCGAGACGGGTGCGGGCGACGCCGGCATCGCGGATTTCGTCGACGACGTCATCGACCTCGCGACAGAACGCATACAGCGCCGTGATCGCGCGGCGCCGTTCGGGGGGCAGAAAGAGAAAGCTGTAATAGAAGCTCGAGCCGCTGCGGGCGGCCTTGTCCTGGCAGTACTCGTCGGGCGTCATGACACGGTGGGCGGCGCCGTCGGCGCGCGGCAGGAAGGCGAAGCGGGGAGGGCGCCGTGCAGGGCCAAGCGCACCACGAGGCCCAGGAGCGGCAGGGCGTCGGTGCGGTTCAGTGCCGGTCGCGCGTGAAAGGGGTCGTGATCGAGGGCGGCCAGCTTGTCGAGAATTCTGCGTCCGCCCACGATGATGCCTCGCAATTCCCAGCCGATGCGACCGCCGACCACTGCCGCAAGCGGCGCCCCCTCGGCCAGCAGCGCGCCGGCCGCGCAGGCCTCGTCTGCAATGCAGGCGCGCAAGGGTGCCGGAGCGCGCCCGTCCCGGGCCGCCTGTTCGAGCGTGGCCTGCGTGCAGCCATGACGCAGCAGACTGTCCTCGGGCAGATAGAGGCGCCCGCGCGACCAGTCCAGGGCCAGGTCCTGCAGGAAGTTGATCAGTTGCAGGGCGGTGCACACTGCATCGGACTGCGCCTGGGTGTGTGGCTCGAGCTTGCGCGCCAGCGCCAGGATGAGTTGGCCGACCGGGTTGGCCGAGCGCGCGCAATAGTCGAGCAGTCCCGCGCGATGAGCGTAGCGATGCACGCTCACGTCCTGCTCGAAGGCCGACAGCAGGGCATCGAATCGGCTCCACCCAAGCCCATGGGCCTGGACATGCGGCACCAGTGCGCGGACTCTCGGGTCGCGAGCCGGTTGTCCGGCGGCGGCCCGCGCGAGATCCTCGCGCAGTGCAGCGAGCGTTGCCAGACGCTCTTCGGGCAGGGCACGGCCCTCGTCGGCCACATCGTCCGCGTGCCGTGCAAAGCGATAGATGTCGATCACGGCCGGGCGCAGCGCAGCCGGCATCAACCAGGATGCAACCGGGAAGTTCTCGTAGTGCTCGACGCCGTGCAGGGGGGAAGTCACCCGTCGATTGTAGGCGCTGATCGTCGGGCCCCGGCAGCCCCTGTCAGGGTGAGCCTCTCGCCATCGGCTACAATCGCGCGTTCCGGGGGCTGCAGCTGCCCCTGTGCGGCCGTGGCGGAATCGGTAGACGCACCAGGTTTAGGTCCTGGCGCCGAGAGGCGTGAAGGTTCGAGTCCTTTCGGCCGCACCAGGGCATCCGGTTATTTCCGAGTCCTTTCCCTTCGAACATGTCCGTCCGGACGCTGTGCCGGACCACTTTCCTGAACCGAGCAAGAGAATCAGATGGCCACTCAACTTGAATCGACCGGCGCGCTTGAGCGTCGCCTCAGCCTGTCTGTGTCGATGGCCGAGGTCGGCCAGCAGGTCGAGCGCCGGCTGCGCGAGATGTCACGCACCGTGCGCATGCCGGGCTTTCGCCCTGGCAAGGTCCCGATGAAGATGATCCAGCAGTCGTATGGCATGCAGGTGCACGGCGAGGTCCTGGGTGACGTCGTCTCCAAGGCCTACAGCGATGCAGTCGCCGAACTCAAGCTGCGCGTGGCGGGCCAGCCGGCCATCGAGCCGCGCGAGAGCGCCGAACCCGACACGGCCGCCTTCACCGCGACCTTCGAGGTCTACCCCGAGTTCGAACTCGGCGATGTGGCCACGCTGAGCGTCGAGCGCGTGGGCTGCGAGGTCGGCGAGGCCGAGGTCGCCAAGACTCTGGACATCCTGCGCAAGCAGCGCAGCGAGTGGGATGAGGTTCAGCGCGTGGCCGCCGACGGCGACCGTGTGACGATCGATTTTGCCGGCACGCTCGACGGCGTTGCCTTCCAGGGCGGCAGCGCCACCGATTTCCCCTTCGTGCTCGGCGAAGGCCGCATGCTGCCCGACTTCGAGACCGGCGTTCGCGGTGCTGCGCCTGGCGACAAGAAGACCTTCCCGGTGGCCTTCCCGGACGAGTATCAGGCCAAGGAGCTGGCCGGCAAGACCGCCCAGTTCGAGGTCACGGTGAAGAAGATCGAGGCGCCTCGCCTGCCCGAGTTGACCGAGGACTTCGCCCGCCAGCTCGGGGTGCCCGATGGCGACCTGGCCAAGCTGCGTTCGGATGTCCGGACCAACCTTGAGCGCGAAGTGGCGCAGCGACTGCGCAATCGCAACAAGGCGTCCATCATGGACACCTTGCCGACCCTGGCTCAGATCGAACTGCCCAAGGCGCTGGTCCAGGCCGAGTCCCAGGCGCTGGCCGATCGTGCCCGCGAGGATTTCAAGCAGCGTGGCATGGACGTCAAGGATCTGCCGATTCCCCCGGAAGCTTTCACCGAGACGGCCGAGAAGCGGGTTCGTCTGGGCTTGATCGTCGGCGAGATCGTCAAGGTGCACGGGCTGCAAGCCAAGCCCGATCAGCTGCGTGCACGCATCGAAGAGTTTGCCCAATCCTACGAGAACCCGGGCGAAGTCATTCGCTGGTACTTCAGCGACCGCGATCGTCTGGCCGAGGTCGAGGCGGTGGTGGTCGAGCAGAACGTGGTCGACTGGACGCTGTCCAAGGCTCAGGTCACCGACAAGGCGCTCGCATTCGACGAGCTGATGGCCAACAACGGCTGATTGAAACCGGCACGCACAGGAACCGCACAATGACCTTCAACAGCATGGTCGAAGATCTGGTCAACGCCCACCTGGCCCAGGAAACCCGGGCTTTGGGCATGGTCCCGATCGTCATCGAGCAGAGCGGGCGCGGCGAGCGCGCCTATGACATCTATTCGCGCCTGCTGCGCGAGCGGGTCATCTTCCTGGTGGGCCCGGTGATGGACCAGACCGCCAACCTGGTGGTGGCGCAGCTGCTGTTCCTCGAGTCCGAGAACCCGGACAAGGACATCAGCCTGTACATCAACTCGCCGGGCGGTTCGGTGTCCGCAGGACTGGCGATGTTCGACACCATGCGCTTCATAAAGCCTGATGTTTCCACGCTGTGCATGGGGATCGCGGCCAGCATGGGTGCCTTCCTGCTGTCGGCCGGTGCCAAGGGCAAGCGCTTTGCACTGCCCAACTCGCGGGTCATGATTCACCAGCCCTCGGGCGGTGCCCAGGGGCAGGCATCCGACATCGAGATCCAGGCCAAGGAGATCCTCTATCTGCGTGGCCGGCTCAACGGACTGCTGTCCGAATTCACCGGCCAGCCGGTCGAGCGCATCGAGCGGGACACCGATCGCGACAACTTCTTGTCGGCGGAAGATGCGGTAAGCTACGGACTCATCGACCGGGTCCTGGTGAGCCGCGGCGAAGCCAGCGCTTCCTGAGCCAGCATCCCCTTCCACGCCCCCACCAGGATCCTGCGGCCCGGCCTTTGAGCCCGGCCCAGGGCCGCGCGCCGGAGAAACCATGTCGGAAAAAAAAGGTTCCAGCGAGAAGCTGCTCTACTGCTCCTTCTGCGGCAAGAGCCAGCATGAAGTGCGCAAGCTGATCGCGGGCCCTTCGGTGTTCATCTGCGATGAGTGCATCGAACTCTGCAATGACATCATCCGCGATGAGGCACAGGTCGAAGGGCAGACGTCCTTCAAGACCGGCCTGCCGACGCCCTACGAAATCTGCGCGATCCTCGATCAATACGTGATCGGGCAGCAGACCGCCAAGAAGATCCTGTCGGTCGCGGTCTATAACCACTACAAGCGTCTGCGCCACAAGGCCAAGAAGGACGAGGTCGAACTCGCCAAGAGCAACATCCTGCTGGTCGGCCCGACCGGCAGCGGCAAGACCCTGCTGGCCCAGACCCTGGCCCGCATGCTCAACGTGCCCTTCGTCATTGCCGATGCCACCACGCTCACCGAAGCGGGCTACGTGGGCGAGGACGTCGAGAACATCATTCAGAAGCTGCTGCAGAACTGCAACTACGAGGTCGACAAGGCCCAGAGCGGCATCGTTTACATCGACGAGATCGACAAGATCTCGCGCAAGTCCGACAACCCCAGCATCACCCGGGATGTGTCGGGCGAGGGCGTGCAGCAGGCCCTGCTGAAGCTGATCGAAGGCACGGTGGCCTCGGTCCCCCCGCAAGGTGGACGCAAGCACCCGAATCAGGACTTCGTCCAGATCGACACGACCAACATCCTGTTCATCTGCGGCGGAGCCTTCGATGGCCTGGAGAAGGTCATCCGCAATCGCTCTGAAAAGAGTGGTATCGGTTTCGGTGCCGAAGTGCGCAGCGAGTCCGAGCGTTCGGTGGGCGCCGTGTTGCGCGAAGTCGAGCCCGAGGACCTGATCAAATTCGGTCTGATCCCCGAACTGGTCGGGCGGCTGCCGGTGGTGGCCACGCTGGACGAGCTGAACGAGGCGGTGCTGGTCGAGATCCTCATCGAACCCAAGAACGCCCTCATCAAGCAATACCAGAAGCTCTTCTCGATGGAAGGCGCCGAACTCGAAGTTCGCCCGGCCGCCCTGCAGGCGATTGCGCGCAAGGCCTTGCGCCGCAAGACCGGTGCACGAGGTCTGCGCTCCATCCTCGAGCATGTGCTGCTCGACATCATGTATGAGCTGCCCAGCCTGCAGAACG
>JBILSK010000180.1:0-5066 GCA_044372165.1 Burkholderiaceae bacterium
CCCGTCGCCCGCTGTACAGCCGGCCTGCTGCCCCGTCTGCCTCCCGTGCGCAGGGCCAGGGGGCTGCGCGGCCCTCGGTCGAACCGCGCCCCGCTCCCGAAGGCTCGGCTGCCTCGCAGGAGTCCGATGCGCACAGAGCCCAGTCGCGGGACGCTGCTTCGCCCACGCCGGACACCATGTCCTCGCTCGAGCGTGACCCGGCGCATCGCACCGCTCCCGCCACGCTGCTGACGCGCACACGGCGCCTGCTGACGCGCTCAGGCAGGGTGCGCGGCCTGGCCTTGGCGCTGGCTGCCATGGCGCTCGGCGCGCTGTTGCATCGCGGCCTGCAGCCCCTGCCCGTTGCACTCACCCAGCGCGACATTGACGCCGCGGTGCTGCGCACCCTGGAAACCGAGACCCTGCCCTCGCCCGCTGCGCGCGCCTGGGAGGTCATCCGTCCCTCGCTGGTCCGGGTCCGCCGGCTGGGCCCCGGCAGCGAAGGCGAAGCCGGCGACGACATTGGCGTGGGCACCGGCGTGGTGATCGTCGACAGTGGCCTGATCCTCACCAACCTGCACGTGGTGGTGGGCGCGGACGCGCTGCGGGTGGTCTTCGCGGATGGACTGGAATCGCCGGCGAAGATCGTCAAGGTCCAGCCCGACAATGACCTGGCCATCCTGCAGGCCACCACGCTGCCCGACGACCTGGTCGCCGCCACAGTGAAGTCGACGGCCGACCTGCGTCCGGGCGATGCGGTCGTCGCCCACGGATTTCCCTTTGGAGTCGGCCCCTCGGTGACCGCCGGCGTGGTGTCCGGCCTGAACCGCGAGTTTCGTTCGCCCGAAGGCAAGCAGATCCTGACCCGGCTCATCCAGTTCGATGCCCCGGTGAACCCGGGCAGTTCGGGTGGCCCGCTGACCACGCCCGCTGGCGAGGTCGTGGGTATCGTCACCGCCGTACTCAATCCGACCGAGCAACGCGTGTTCGTCGGCATCGGCTTTGCTGTCCCCATCGAAAGTGCCGCGTCCGGCGCGGGCATCCCGCCCTTCTGACCCGCATGGCAACGCCCTCGCGACCCGACGCTCAACCCGGAATCGAACCCATGAACGGACCCAAGGACCACGACCCCGACATTGCCGCGCTCATGGAGCGCATCCTGTTCGAAGTGAAGAAGGTGGTGGTCGGTCAGGATGCCTTCCTCGAACGCATCCTGGTGGCCATCCTTGCACAAGGCCACCTGCTGGTCGAAGGCGTGCCCGGCCTGGCCAAGACGCTGACGGTCAAGACACTGGCCACCACCATCGAAGGCGATTTCCGGCGCATCCAGTTCACCCCGGACCTCGTGCCGGCCGACCTGGTCGGCACCCGCATGTACAGCCAGAAGACCGGTGAATTCAGCACCTCGCTCGGCCCGGTGTTCACCAACCTGCTGCTGGCCGACGAGATCAATCGGGCCCCTGCCAAGGTGCAAAGTGCACTGCTCGAAGTGATGCAGGAGCGCCAGGTCACCATCGCGGGAGAGACTTGGCGCGTGCCCTCGCCCTTCCTGGTCATGGCCACGCAGAACCCGATCGAGACCGAAGGCACCTATCCCCTGCCCGAGGCGCAAGTTGATCGCTTCATGATGAAGGTGCTGGTGGGCTACCCGAGCGACGAAGAGGAATTCGTGATCGTCGAGCGGGTGACCGGCCCCCCGGTCAGCGTGAATGCGGTGGCCACGACCAGCCAGCTGGGCGCCCTGCAACGCGAATGTCGCAGCGGTTACGTCGATCCCTCCCTCATGCAGTACGCGGTGAAGCTGGTCTCGGCGACCCGGGACCCCGACCGACATGGCATCAAGGGGCTGGCCCGATGGCTGACCTTTGGCGCAAGCCCGCGTGCCACGATCGCGCTGGTCGAAGGCGCGCGTGCATTGGCCTTTCTGAGAGGACGTCGATACGCCCTGCCGGAGGACATCACCGACCTGGCACCGGATGTGCTGCGGCATCGGCTGGTTCTGTCCTACGAGGCCCTGGCCGAGGGGATGACGGCCGATGGCATCGTGAACACGCTGATGCAATCGATTCCCCGTCCGGCCCGGCCCTTGCAGACCCATGTCGACGTCACGCCGCGATCCTGAGGCCTTGCTGCGCCACCTCGAGTGGTCGGTCGTGCGACGCCTGGACGGCCTGCTGCACGGCGACTATCGGACGCTGTTTCGAGGTATGGGGCTGGATTTCGCCGATCTGCGCGAGTACCAGTTCAACGACGATGTACGCCGCATCGACTGGAACGTCACGGCACGCCTGAACCAGCCGCATGTGCGGCAGTATCAGGAAGACCGGGAGGTCGCTGCCTGGTTCGTGGTCGATCACAGCCCCTCGGTCGGATTCGGCTCGGGCAGCCGCTCCAAGCAGGACCGGGTCACCGAATTCGTGACCGTGATCGCACGGCTGCTCACCCGCCATGGCAACGCTATCGGACTGCTGGTGCACGGCGGTGCACGCACTAGCGTCATTGCGCCACGCAACGGACGCCGTCACCTGCTGCATCTGACCCGCGTGCTCGACGAACCCGCGCAGGCCACAGCGCCCCGCCCTCGGCCCGGCGCAACACACACCGACTTGTCCGTGCCGCTGCGGGCGGCCGCCCTGAGCATCCGTCGACGCAGCCTGGTCTTCGTCGTGTCGGATTTCATCGGTCCGCCGGGCTGGGGCTCGGACCTCGCGCGTCTGGCGCTCAGGCATGAAGTCATTGCGCTGCGCGTCCACGATCCGCTCGAATCACGCCTGCCCGATCTGGGGCCGGTTACCCTGCGTGACCTGGAGACCGGCGAGCACCTGAACGTCGACACCCACGATGCGGCC
The DNA here is from genome assembly GCA_044372165.1 of Burkholderiaceae bacterium. Classification (GTDB taxonomy): domain Bacteria; phylum Pseudomonadota; class Gammaproteobacteria; order Burkholderiales; family Burkholderiaceae_E; genus UBA4615. Next base: position 2,829 of record JBILSK010000180.1, read on the forward strand.
TTCCGACGTCGCTTCGAGGCCGCCGCCCTCGCCCGCGAAGCCCGAGTGCGCGGCGAACTGGACGCAGCCCAGGTCGATACGCTGGAGCTGTCGACCGAGGAGGACCTGGCGGCAGCGGTGCTTCGTTTCGCGGATCTGCGACGCGCGCGCAGCCGCCTGGCAGGCACAGGCACCTTGCCCGCTCACCTCGCGGCAACAAAGCCACAGCCGGAGGTCCGATGACCTTCATCTGGCCTCAACTGCTGTGGGGTCTGCTGGCTGTGCCAGCGCTCCTCGCCCTGGGGCTGCGTCGCGCTCAGCAGCCCGCCGATGCACTGCCCGGTCTGCAGCGTCATGGCGGCCCACGCGGGCGCCGAAGCAGGCTGCCGCTGTGGCTGTTGTCGGCGGCGCTCGCAAGCTGGGTGGTGGCGGCCGCACGCCCCACCGCCGTCGTGCTCATGCCGGTAGCCCATGAAACGGTGATCCTTGCGATCGATGCATCGGGCAGCATGCGAGCCACCGATCTGTCACCGAATCGACTGGCTGCCGCGCAGCTCGCCGCCCGCCGATTCATCGAGTCGCAGCCGCGCGGCACCCGGATCGGGCTGGTCGGCTTTGCCGGCACCGCCTCGGTCCTGCAGCCCCCGACCGAGCGTCGCGAGGAGGTGCTGGCTGCGATCGAGCGCTTGCAGCCGCAACGCGGCACCGCCATCGGCAGCGCGATCGTGGTCGCCCTGGCAGCCATCTTTCCGCAGGCCGGGATCACGCTTGACAGCGTGCCGGGGCCTGACACGCCCTCGATGAACCGGATACCGAGGCCGCCCGACTCGGGTCCGTCTCAGGGTGTGCAGGGGCCGGGTGCAAGGCGCCCGCCTGCCCCCACTGAGCCCCTTGCCCCCGGCTCCGACGACAGCGCCGTGATCGTCCTGCTCACCGATGGGCAATCCAATACCGGCCCGGCGCCGATCGCCGCTGCTCGACTGGCGGCCGAACGGGGCATCCGGATCTACACGGTCGGCATCGGCACGGCACGGGGCGAACTGCTCAAGGCCGATGGCTGGTCGATGCGGGTCGCACTGGATGAGGTCGGCTTGAAAGGGGTGGCGGAGCTCACCCGCGGCGAGTTCTTTCAGGCGAGCTCCAGCGATGAACTCAAGCGCATCTACGCGTCGTTGTCGTCGCGCCTCTCCGCCGAGCGCAAGGACATGGAGATCGGGGCATTCCTGGCGGCTGCGGGGGCGCTGCTCGCGCTCATTGCTGCCGCCGTCGCGCTGCGACGCACCGGACGCATTGTTTGAAATGGATACGGGCCCCGAAGGGCCCGTATCGATGCACCGAGCCCCGAGGGGCTCGCGTCAGCTCAGACCGGGCCCATGTAGGCCGAGGCCAGCGCCACTTGCAGGGCAGCCACCGTCTGATTGAGCGACCGACCGATTTCCTCGAGGTTGGCGAGGGCGTCGATGCGAGGGCGCAGTCGCGAATGTTCCTGCTCGCTCAGCAGCACGTCGAAGATGCCCGTGGCACGCAGCAGGCCGATCAGCAGGGCATCGCGCGGCGAGGGGATATCGTCGTTGTTGAGCAGGGTCATGATGCGGTTCTTGACCTCCTGCTCTTCAATGCCGCTGGTCGGCGGGTAAACACGGGTACGAAACACCCACAGCAGGCGCTTTTCGACCGACTGCAGCACGCCGCGGCCGACCAGGCGCTGGGTGATCCGCTCGCGCAGGATCGGGCCTTCCTCGGCCAGGCGTCGCAGCCACAGCTCCGAAGACAGCTGCTTGGGCTCGCTGGCGATATCGGCCAGTGCTTCGTCGAGAATCGAGTCGCCAAGAGGCGCCTTCGAGGTCACGAACAGCTTGGAGGGATCGGTGTCGATCCGGCCTTCCAGGGTCAGCTCGCCGACGATGGCCGCGGCCAGTCCGAGCTCGAGCGCCAGCGGCGGCAGGTTGAGCACCGCACCAGACTCGTCATCCAGTGCGACCAGAAGCAGTTCTTCAGCGAGCGTCAGGCGACTGTTGGAGGGGGATGCCATGGTTCGCCCCTGTCAGCTCTTGATTTCGAGGATGCGGTCGAAACCGCTGATCTGCAGCACTTCCAGAACGGCAGGCTTGGGTGAGAGCAGCGTCACCTTGCCGCCCTTGCCCTTGGCTGCCTTGGCTGCAGAAAGAAACACCCGCAAGCCGGCACTGCTGACGTAGTCGAGCTTGGAGAGGTCGACGCTGAGGTTGGGGCCGGCGTCGGCCAGCAACCCGAGCAACT
>JBILSK010000181.1:0-5056 GCA_044372165.1 Burkholderiaceae bacterium
GGTCATCGAAGGACGCCAGGACGGCGGCAGCTACACCCGCATCGCCCCGAGCAGCGATGACCCGACACAGCAGCGAACTCAATTCATCAGGCGTGTGCATGCCCGCATGATCGCGGTGAAAGCATGTGCGCGTCGAGAACCCATTCACGATGAGGCGCCTGTCTGCAACGCGCACGATCTTGCTATCGTTGCGGACCCAACAAGGAGACCCGCATGTCCGACCTGACCGTCACGCCCAGCCGCCTCGATTTCTCCGGGCTTCATGCCAGCATGCAACGCGTGGTCGACGCCGACCTGCTCGCCGGTGTGTCGTCTGCCGTGCTGCGCGGGCGCGACCTGGTCGATGTGCACTGCACCGGCCTGGCTGATCGGGAAGCCGGCACGGCGCTTCGCACCGATCATCTCTTTCGCATCTTCTCGAACACCAAGCTGCTCACATCCTGCTCGATCATGCTGCTGTGGGAGGCCGGTCAACTCGGGCTGGACGACCCGATCGAGCGCTGGATTCCCCAGCTGGGCGCACGCCGCGTCCTCAAACCCGGCGCCACCTCCATCGATGACACCGAACCGGCACGCTCATCGATCACCGTGCGCCAGCTGCTCAGCCACAGCGCAGGCCTGAGCTACGGGCTGCTCGATCCAGGCACCACGATGTTCAAGGCCTACATCGAACGCAAGGTGCTCAATGCGACCACGCCGCTGTCGGCCATGATGGATGTGCTGGCCGAGCTGCCCCTGTCGTTTCACCCCGGCACGGCCTGGGAATATTCGGTGGCCACCGACGTGCTGTCGCGCCTGGTGGAGGTGGTGAGCGGGCAGCGTTTCGACGAGTTCCTGGCCGCACGCATCTTCACGCCGCTGGGCATGACCGACACCGGATTCGTGGTGCCGCCCGAGCAGCAGCATCGGCTGGTCGCCTACTACGCGGGCGCCAGCCTCACCGACCCGATGAAGCCAGGCCTGAAGCGCACCGATGACGCGCCTTACCCGGGTGCGTATCGACAGCCTTTTGCCCGGCTGTCGGGCGGCGGCGGTCTCGCCTCCAGCCTGCCCGACATGCTGGCCCTGATCCGCAGCCTCATCCCGGGCGGACCCATGCTGCTCAAGCCCGAGACCGTGCAGCTGATGATGAGCAACCAGCTGCCCGAGGGCACCTTCATCCGCTTTCCCACCGTGGGCGAGGCCAAGGGCAAGGCCTTCGGCCTGGGCGGGGCCGTGACGCTCGCCACTTCGTCGATCGACCCGCCGGATTCGGAGAACGAATTCCAGTGGGGCGGCATTGCCGGCACGCACTGGTGGATCAATCCGCGCAAGCAGCTCGCCGGCATCGTGATGGCGCAACGGCAGATGGCCTTCTGGCATCCGTTCTCGTTTGCGATGAAACGTGAGGTGTACGCGGCTGCAGCACGCAACGTCTGATCAAACGCAAGAAACATCCTCGGCCAGGGGATAGGATGACCGGATGGCTTCCCATCCCCCCTCGCGTTCTCCCGCGCGTTCCCCCGCGCGTTCCCCTGGACTGTCCGCGCACCGCCTGCAGGTCGAGGCCTTGCGCGCCGACCGCGAGCTTGCGCTTCGATCCTTGCGCTCGGCGTTCATGACTCTGGACGACCCGGCACATCCGGGTGCCGCGCTCAGTGCCTTGCGCGACGCAGTCGATGCCTGTGGCGGCGTGTCGGTGGTGGCGGCCCAGGCCGGCATGCGCCGCGAAGTGCTGAATCACGTGCTCTCGGCACACGGCAACCCGACGCTCAAGACGCTGCTTGCCGTGCTCAAGGCCGTGGGCCTGCGCCTGTCGGTGGAGTTCGCCGCAGACTGACCGATTCTGTCGACCTGCCTGCGCGGGCCCTGTCCAGATCAGACGCGTTCGTTGCGCCCACTCACGAAACCATAGGCCAAGTTGGTCCGCTGGCTGCCCTCGCCCTCGTAGCGCTGCCTGGCCTGCGCAAGCGCGTCGTCCTGCAGGGCCGCGCGCTGCGCGAGATCGTAACGGTAGAGACGAGCATTGTTCTCGCCGAAGATCGCGCGCTTGACCGGCCCATCGGCATCGCCCAGAGGCGCGAAGCCGTAGCGGCGCCGCAGCTCCTCGGGAATCTCCAGCCGCCGCAGCGCCTCGATCTGCCACTGCGGCGCACCGGTCCAGATGGCGTCGGTGCCCCAGCAGACATGATCGACCCCGAGCCCCTTGACCAGCTGGCCCATCATCACCGCGGCCAACCGCGGCTCGCTGAGGGTGGTCTGCGCAAACAGCTGCCCGACATCGGCGAACACATTGCTCACGCCCGCCTGCGACGGAATCTCGGCCAGGTCGGTCACCCAGTCGATGCGACCGGTCCGTTCGAACTGCTGCCACGCGTCTTCGGCGCGTCCGCCGCCCGCGTAGCGATAGCCGCCGTGATAGATGATGAAGTTGAGCTGCGGCCAGTCCCTGGCCGCCCGGGCCACGTCAGACACATCGCAATGCCTCAGCAGATGCGGAAAGCGCTGTGCCACCGAGGGCGGAAAGAGCCCCTTGTGAATGCACACGTTCACCAGACCCGCCTTCACGAAGCGCTCGTAGGCTGGATAGACCAGCTTCTCGTCATCCAGCCGCCAGGGATGCTTCGACAGGTTCTTGTGGGTGTTATCGCCGATCGTGTAGCCCTTGAATGAATCGGGCTTGAGGACTTCGATGGCACGATCGATCTGCTCCATCCAGCCTGGGTAGCCGGGCGTGAAGATCGCGTGCGAAAAGGCCCGACGGCTGCCCGCCAGCGCGTTGATGCGTTGCCGCGCTGCGGCCTTGTGCTCGTTGGTCAGGAACCAGTCATCGGCGATCTCCGACGGCGCACCACTGATGCAGGCCACCTTGGTGTCGCTGTCGAGAAAGATCTCCTTCAGGTAATTGGCGAACTTCAGATCCTCGAGGGTCTGCGGCTTGTCCACCAGGGCCGGATTCCAGCCGGCCTTGCCGACCGATTCGCGCGCCCGCACGAAGCCCTCCAGGCGCGTGTCATCGCGCAGGAAATGCGTGTGCATGTCCATGATGAACTGGCCCTTGAGCCCGTCGGCGCGAGCCTGCGCAAGCTCCGGCACGGCCGCTTCCGCGCGCGAGACGCCGAACACCGGTCCGAAGGTTTCGTTCAGCGCGACAAAGGCGGCCGCCATGCCGGCCGGCGTGCGAAAGAACTGGCGCCGGCTGAGGCCCTGGTGCTTCGCAAGCTCGGCGCCCAGCGCCTTGAGGCGCGCTTCCAGTTCGCGCTGGCGCACCGACTGCGCAGCCGGCACGAATTCGTCGCTGGACACCGCCTGCACCGGAATCGGCAGACGCGGCAAGGCGCGCTCGGCGGGGGTCAGGCGGCTGTGTTCGGCGTCGGAGAGCCAGCCCATGGGGAACCTCGTCTGGAAGGATCGAGTGCTCATGCTAACGTGGCACGCGACCTTCACTCCAGTCGATGAGCCATGACCACACCGCACATTCGGACCGACCTCTCGGAGGGCGTCCTCACGATCACGCTCGATCGCCCCGACAAGCTCAATGCGTTCACCGGCCAGATGGGCCTGGAACTCGGCGCAGCCTTTGACCGGGCAGACCAGGACGATGCCGTGCGCGTGATCATCGTGACCGGTGCCGGTCGTGCCTTTTGCGCGGGCGCAGACATCTCCGATGGCGGGCAGCCAGGCGCCGCATCGGGCCTGGATCGCAAGGGCCTTGAAGGAGGCATCGGGCGGCGCATCTTCGAATCGAGAAAACCCATCATCGGCGCCATCAATGGCCCGGCGATCGGGGTGGGGGCAACGATGACTCTGCCCATGGATATGCGCATCGCGGCCCACACCGCCAGGTTCGGCTTCCTGTTCACCGCGCGTGGCCTGGTGCCCGAGGCCGGCAGCGCCTGGTTCCTGCCGCGCATCGTCGGGCTGCCGCGGGCGCTCGAATGGGTCTACACCGCGCGCACCGTGGGCGCCGCGGACGCCGCAGCCGCCGGCCTGGTGAACGAGGTCGTGGCGCCCGAAGCGCTGATGGACCGTGCCCGGGCGATCGCCCACGAAATCGTGCGCAATACCGCACCGGTCGCCACCGTGCTGGCTCGCGCCCTGATGTGGCGCAGCGCCGCCGCCGATCATCCGGATGCAGCGCTGAACCTCGACGCGGCACTGAACCGCGTGCTGGCGCAAGGCGAGGATGTGCGCGAAGGCTTCGCTGCGGCACGCGAGCGCCGCGCGCCGCAGTTTCCGGGGAAGGTCAGCACCGATCTGCCCGACCTCTACCCCTGGTGGTGAGCATGAGTGTCCCTGACATGTTCCATGAGGGCTCGCGCCACCTGCAGGATCGCTTCGGTACCCGGGCACTCGCCGACCGGATCGTCGAAGTCGCCGCGCACAGCACCTTCACCGAAGGCGATCGCCAGTTCATCGAGTCTCGTCCGATGTTCTTTCTGGCCACCGCCGACGCACAGGGCCAGCCGGACTGTTCCTACAAGGGCGGCATGCCGGGCTTCATCCGGGTGATCGGCCCCGATGAACTCGCCTTTCCCAGCTATGACGGCAACGGCATGTTCAAGAGCCTGGGCAACATCAGCGTGAACCCCCCTGTCGGGCTGCTGTTCATCGACTTCGAGAGTCCGCGCCGGCTGCGGGTCAACGGCATCGCCCGAGTGGACATGGACGATCCACTGCTCCACGAATTCGAGGGGGCGCAAGGCGTGGTGAGGGTCCGGGCACAGGCCATCTTCCCGAACTGCCCGCGCTACATCCACCCGGTGCCGGGCACCGAACTGTCGGTGCACGCGCCACGGGTCGGGCATGTGCCACCGCCGCCCGAGTGGAAGACGCGACCGCAGTACCGCGAGGTGCTACCGGCCAGCGACCCCCTGTCGGTGCGCGCAGGCGATCCGTCGTCCGACGCGGTTTGACCAAGGTCACACCCGGCTGAAGATCGCGCGTGTACGGTGCGCCCGACGCGCACACCGATCGGCGAGAATGCGCGGATGAACGCCTCTTCCGTCTTCTCTCTCGCCGAGCTATGGCTGTATCGCGTGGCCTGGTTCTGGAGCCAGTCCGTGCTCGAGGACCC
>JBILSK010000182.1:0-5032 GCA_044372165.1 Burkholderiaceae bacterium
CGCCACCGCCAGCAGCAGCAGCCCGAACCCACGCAGTCCGTCGATGCCGACTCCGAACAACTGGACCAGTCGGGTCGATTCACGGGCCGGCGACGCCGCCTGCAGGCGCTCGCTCGCATTGATGGCACGTGGCAAGGACACCGCGGCCAGCGGGCTCGCATAGCGCACCAGCAGCATCGTGACCTCGCGCGCCTCCTGTTCATCATCGTGCGCGTGGTCATGTGCCGGGCCATGATGGGCAGCGGGTCCGTGCTGTGCCGACGCTCCGGACTGCGCAGGGCCATGCTCATGGGCCGCCCAGATCGACTCCAGCGAGGTCACCACCAGCCGGTCGATCACCCCTCCGGTCGGTGCCAGTACCCCGCTCACCGTGTAGGCCTCATCCGCGTGGGCCGCTCCACCCGCGGCCATGCCGTGCGTGCCGATGAACCGATCACCGGGCCCCAGGCCGGTTTCACGGGCGACCCGGGCACCCAGCACCGCCTGCATGGGCGCGTCGAACCCTGCGCCACGCGCCAGGGGTGCACGATGCAGTGCCAGAAAGCCCGGCTCAGTCCCGACGATCCGAAAACCCTGCAAGCTGTCGCCCAGGGCGATCGGCAGCACCTGTGCGACGTAGCGGTTCGCCCTCAGCTCGGCGGCCGCCGACAGCGGGATGTTGCCCGGCGGAATATCCAGGTGATAGACGCCCGCCAGCACCAGTTGCAGGGGCGAGCCCTTGGCACCGACCACCAGATCGATGCCTGCCGCGTCCCGGGTGAGTCGGTCATCGAACTGGCGCGTGACCAGCGTGACGATCACGACAGTCGCCATGCCCAGCGCCACCAGCAGGGTGGTGAGCAGCGTCATCAGCGGACGCGCCGCCATCCAGGCCCGCAACAGTCGCCAGGTGCTCATGAGGCCTCACTTCGACCGGGCAGCACCAGCCGATGGGGGAAGCGGTCTCTGACGCGCGCATCATGGGTGGCGATCAGCAGGGCGGCGCCCAGATCGCCCGCCCGCTGCTGCAGCAGGTCCAGCACCTGCGAGGCATGGCCATCATCGAGATTGGCGGTGGGTTCGTCGGCCAGGATCAGGCAGGGCCGATTGACCAGTGCCCGGGCAAGCGCCACCCGCTGCTGCTGACCTCGCGACAATTCGCCCGGCCGCCGGGCCGCCAGATCGGCCAGCCCGACCTTGCCCAGCAGCTCGCGGGCACTGGCCGGGTCAGTCGGTTCGCCCGCCAGAGTCTGGGCCAGCAGCAGGTTGTCGAGCGCACTGAGCATGCCAAACAGCAGCGGCTGCTGCGGCACCAGGCCAAGGCGTCGAGCCCGGAACCGATCCAGCGCGCGAGGCCCGGACCGGGCAATCGTCGCAAGCTCGAAGGCGTCAACGGTGATTCGACCCTGCTGCAGGGCCAGCAGCCCGGCAATCAGCGACAACAGGGTCGTCTTGCCGCAGCCGGACGGACCGACCACGACCGCAGCCTCACCCTGCACAAGGGTGAAGCGAGGGATATCCAGCACGACCTGACCGCCCCGCGACCACCGCAGGGTCTCGATGTCGAGGCCGAGGGGACGTTCGCCCATGGGCGCGGCGATCAGGGCGGCGTCAGTCGCCGTAGAGCTTCTGGCGCAGCTCACGCCGCTGCTGGGCTTCCAGCGACAGCGTTGCGGTGGGACGCGCGAGCAGACGGGGAACGCCGATCGCGTCACCCGTTTCCTCGCACCAGCCGTAGTCGCCGGAGTCGACCCGAGTCAGCGACTGCTGGATCTTCTTGAGCAGCTTGCGCTCGCGATCGCGCGTGCGCAGCTCGAGCGCATGCTCCTCCTCGATGGTCGCGCGATCGGCCGGATCGGGCACGATCACTGTTTCGCGCAGATGCTCGGTCGTCTCGCCCGCATTGATCAGCAGATCTCGTTCCATCTGCTGCAAACGTGCGCGGAAGAACTGAAGCTGCGCCTCGTTCATGTAGTCCGACTCCGGCATTGCCAGCAGTTCGGCCTCGGTCAGAAGCTTGGGGGTTTTCGTCACAGCCATGTTCGCGTCCCGCTTGCACCCGGCCCGCCTCCGGTTGGAGGCGTCAGGCCAGGCACTGTTTCAATCCCTGGATGAACATATCCTTCGGCAGTTTCCGGCCGATGAACACCATCTTGCTCGCCTGCTTCTCGCCCGGCTGCCAGCGTCGTCCGAGGTCTGCGCCCATCATCTGGTGTACACCCTGGAACACCATCTGGCGGTCAGACCCCTTGATGAAAAGGACGCCTTTATACCGCAACATGTCCGGGCCGTAAATCTGGACCAGACCGCCGAGAAAATCCTCCAGCTTGGCGGCATCGAAGGGTTTGTCGGACTTGAAGACGAAGGACGAGACCTCCTCGTCATGCGAGTGCTCGTCGCTGGTCAGGAAATCCGGCGCGAGCTCGAGCACCGCATTCAGATTGAAGCCCCGAATGTCCAGGATTTCCTCGACCGGTGCATTGCCAAAATGCACACCGCGGATCGGGGCGCGCGGATTGATCCGCGCCAGCCGCTTGCGCAGGGCATCCTGTTCGTCCTCGCTCACCAGATCGACCTTGGACATCAGGATGCGGTCGGCGAATCCGACCTGCTCCATGGCTTCCTTGTTGTCGTCGAGCTGCTGGTTGCCGTGCTTGGCATCGACCACCGTGATGACCGCATCGAGCAGGTAGTACTCGGCGATCGCGTCATCGATGAAGAAGGTCTGGGCCACCGGGCCGGGCGCAGCAAGGCCGGTGGTCTCGATCACCACACGATCGAACTTCACCTCGCCGGCCTCGCGGCGCTCGCGCAGATCGCCCAGGATGCGCACCAGATCGCCGCGCACCGTGCAGCAGATGCAGCCGTTGTTCATCTCGACGATCTGCTCGTCCTTGTTCTGCAGCAGCAGATCGTTGTCGACACCTTCCTCGCCGAATTCGTTTTCGATCACCGCGATGCGATGGCCGTGCTGCTCGTGAAGGATGCGATTGAGCAGCGTCGTCTTGCCGCTGCCCAGAAAGCCGGTCAGGATGGTGACCGGCACCAGTTCTTTTGCCATGTTCAGCCTCAGTCCTTGGCACCCGACGCACACGCGGCACAGCGTCCAAGCATGGTCAGCTCGAATGCGTCGCTGGTGAATCCGTCGGGCAGCATGTCAGTCAGGATGCGATCAAATCCGGTTGGCGCCTCGAGGCAGATCACCCGTGCGCAGTCCCGGCAACGAAAATGCCCGTGACGTACCGGGCCGGCTTGCTCCAATGTCTGCGCGGAGTAGCGCCAGGTGCGGTCGGTGCCTGAGACCCGATGAGCCAGGCCGGTCTCGACCAGCCAGTCGAGCACACGATACAAGGTCACCCGATCGAGCAACTCAGGCGAATCAGCCTGCTCCAGACGCTTCTGCAGATCGGTGTTGGCGAGCGCCTCACCGGCCTCCAGCAGCGCTGCAAGCACCCTCACCCGTGCGCCGGTGACCCGTGCCCCGGTCGAGCGAACCCGGTCACGCGCCTGTTCGACGGTCGAAGCCATCCACCCCCCTGCGCCAACGCAAGTCCGCGAGTTTACATCCGGCGCAGCAACAAGCCCTTCAGATACTCGCCTTCCGGATGGGTCATCAACATCGGATGATCGACACCCGCCGACAGGCGGTGCAGCAGCTGCGCATCGGTGCGGGCATCGAACACCGCACCGGCCACGATCTTCTGGAACAGATCAACCGAAACGGCGCCCGAGCACGAGAAGGTGAACAGCAGCCCGCCGGGCGCCAGCAGGCGCAGGGCTTTCATGTTGATCTCCTTGTAGGCACGCGACGCCCGATCGAGGTGCTGCACCGAGGGCGCGAACTTGGGCGGGTCCAGCACGATCAGGTCGAACTGGCGTTGCTCGGCCTGCAGGGTCTTGAGCGTGTCGAACACATTGGCCTGCAACCAGGTCGACTCCTGCTCAAAGCCGTTGAGCTGCTCGTTGGCACGGGCCATCGCCAGGGCTTCGGCGCTGCTGTCGACCGATATCGCCTCGATCGCTCCGCCGCGACGCGCCGCCAGCGTGAAGCCGCCGGTGTAGCAGAAGCAGTTCAGCACGCGTCGGCCTTGCGCGTAGTGCCCCACCAGCTGCCGGCTGTCACGCTGATCGATGTAGAACCCGGTCTTGTGCCCGGTGATGACATCGACCTGATAGCGCACGCCGTGCTCGGTGATCGCCACCGGTGCCGGCAGCTCGCCGCGCAGCACACCCTCGCGCGGGGTCAGTCCCTCCCGCCCACGCGCGGCCGCGTCCGATCGCTCGTAGACCGCGGTGCAGCCGGTGGCCTGGCACAGGGCTTCGACGATGGTCTCGCGCCAATGCTCCACGCCGGCCGCCAGCACTTGGACCACCAGCTGATCGCCGTAACGGTCGACCACCAGGCCGGGCAGCATGTCCGCCTCGCCAAAGACCAGCCGCACCGCATCGGTGTCGCGCTGCAGGCCCTCGCGTCGTGCCACCGCAGCCGTCACGCGGGCCGCGATCAACTGTTCGTCGACCGGCTCGGATTCGACGAAGGACCAGGTCCGGGCACGGATCGAGGAGGCCGGACTGAAGGCGGCCCAGGCGAGGAATCGACCGTCGGCGCCCAGGACACGCACCGTGTCACCCGAGGCCGGCGTCCCACTGACACGGTCGATCGCATTGGCATAGATCCAGGGATGGCGGCGCAGCAGCGAGCGGTCCTTGCCGGGTTTCAGATGCAGGGTCGGTTCGGATCGGGCCATGGGTGCACAGACAGGAGAGGAAAGGGGCGCGCAAGGGAAGCTCACTCGGGCGTGCCCGACGAGCCCCCCCGGCGGGCACGGGCGCGCGGGTGCGCGGCGTCGTAGACCGCCGCCAGTCGCTGGAAGTCGAGCGCAGTGTAGACCTGGGTGGTGGCGATGCTGGCATGGCCGAGCAACTCCTGAACCGCACGCAAATCGCCACTGGATTGCAGCAGGTGGCTGGCAAAGGAGTGGCGCAGCACGTGCGGATGCACATCGGCCGGCACGCCACGCTCGAGGGCAAGCCGTCGCACCGCATGCTGCAC
>JBILSK010000002.1:0-15840 GCA_044372165.1 Burkholderiaceae bacterium
GATGCCCGAGGAAGTCATCGAACACCCGCACCTGGCGCACCGAGGCCTCTTTCAGACCGTGCCGCATCCGGTGTCGGGGGATGCCCGCGTCACCGCGCAGCCCTTCCAGCTCGATGGCACGCCGGTGGGTCCCACGGGCCCGGTGCCCTATCGCATCGGCGAGCACACGCAGCAGGTGCTCACCGAGTTCCTGGCCTATTCGGGCGATCGGATCGAGACGCTCGTGGCGCAGAAGGTGGTCGCGCTGGGCTGAGTACTCAAGCCCGTCAGAGCGCCTGTGCGCGGATGCGTTGTCCGATCACGGCGCGCTCGCCGGGCGCCAGCACCACGCGATCGAGCGGTGCGCAGTTGCCGGCCTCCACGCACAGATACTGGTACCAGTCGGCATGCGGCACGTCGCCCAGTGCAGCGATGCCTTCTGCGCCCGGGTTCCAAACCACGGTCGATGCACTGTGCACGGAGTCGATCAGGAGGGATCGACCCAGCACCGGGTCATCGATCCGATGATGGGCACTCGTGCGCAGATAGATGCGGTCACAGGCGGTCTCGAACGTCCAGGGCGCATCCTGTGTGAACTCGCCGAAGTCTCTCAGCTTGTCCAGATAGTTCAGGCCTTGCAGGCCGATCAGGTGGGCACGGCGCACATCGCCGACACGGAAATACGTGTGCAAGGCCTGGGTGAGCGACACGGTTTGCGCGCTGTCATTGCGCGTACTCAGGCGGATGTCCAGGGCGTCGCCAATGTGCACCGTGAGCGATGGCGTGCAGCCCGACGGCCAGTCTTCGCCCTCGGGCCAGCCGTCCGCAGGCGCCTCGAGATTCAACGCCAGGCTGACCTCGCCGCTGGCGTGCTCGATGACCTCGCCCAGGGTCCAGCTCATCTTGCGCACGAAGCCATGCTGCACGGCGTGCTGGCCCTGGTCCTGCCGGGCAAACCAGGGCCAGCAGAGCGGTACGCCGCCGCGCACCGGGCGACCGGGCGCCAGGCGTGAGGCCGAGCACCACAGCAGGTCACGCCCGTCGGACTTGGGAATGAAGGACAGCACCTGGGCGCCGAACAGCGACAGCTCGCAGCGAGCAAGCGAGGTGTCGATCAGCAAGGTGGGCAAGCCCTGCCAGCGGGAATGTTGGATCATCGCAAAGCGGCGTGCCGCGCAGTCGGTGGGTGGGCGCCATGCTAGTGCATCTTCCGCGATCCTCTAGAATCGCGCCTCTGCGCTTCGCCTTCGCGGCCTGCTGGTCGCCCACCCCCTGCCAGAACATCGTCATGTCCCAGCCTGCCGTTCGTACCCGTTTTGCCCCGTCTCCGACCGGCTTTCTGCACATTGGCGGCGCGCGCACGGCGCTGTTTTCCTGGGCCTTCGCCCGCCACTTCGGCGGCACCTTCATCCTGCGCATCGAGGACACGGACGTGGAGCGCTCCACGCCCGAAGCGGTGCAGGGCATCCTGGATGGCATGCAGTGGCTGGGCCTGGCGCACGACGAGGGGCCGTTCTACCAGATGCGGCGCATGGACCGTTATCGCGAGGTGATCGCGCAGATGCTCGAGGGCGGCACGGCCTATCACTGCTGGAGCACGCCGGCCGAGCTCGACGTCATGCGCGAGGCGCAGCGGGCACGCGGTGAAAAGCCGCGCTACGACGGCCGCTGGCGCCCGGAGAACCGCGCGAAGCTGGGCCTGGTGCCGCCGACGGATGCCACACCCGTGGTGCGCTTTCGCAATCCGGACGAGGGAGAAGTCGCCTGGAACGACCTGGTGAAGGGGCCGATCGCCTTTTCCAACGGCGAGCTCGACGACCTGATCATCGCGCGCTCGGACGGCACACCCACCTACAACTTCTGCGTCTGCGTGGACGACTGGGACATGCGCATCACCCATGTCATTCGCGGTGACGACCATGTCAACAACACGCCACGCCAGATCAACATCCTGCGCGCTCTGGGCGCGGCCCTGCCGGCCTATGGCCATGTGCCCATGATCCATGGGCCGGACGGCCAGAAGCTCTCCAAACGCCATGGCGCGGTATCAGTGATGCAGTACGACGAGGAGGGCTATCTGCCCGAGGCGGTGATCAATTACCTGGCACGCCTGGGTTGGAGCCACGGCGACGCGGAGATCTTCAGCCGCGCGGACCTGGTGTCCTGGTTCGACGGCGCGCACCTGTCGCACTCGCCTTCGCAGTTCGATGTCGAAAAACTGAAGTGGCTCAACAACCATTACCTGAAGGCGCTGCCGGATGCTGAACTGGCTGCGCGGGTGGCACCTCGCCTGGCTCGCCGCGGTGTCGATTCGGCTGCGCCCGGGTCACCGGATCTGGCCGCGGTGTGCGGGCTCTTCAAGGATCGGGCCGCGACGCTCGAGGAGCTTGCCGACCTGTCGACCTTGCTGTGGCGGGAGCCTTCTCAGCTCAATCCGGCCTTGAACGAGGAATTGGCGGCGCAGCTCAAACCCGAGGCGGTACCCGCGCTGACAAGCCTTGCGCAGCGGCTGCAAGCCTGCGAATGGAACAAGGCCGGGATTGCCGCGGCCTTGAAGGACACCCTGGGCGCGCACGGCCTGAAGATGCCGCAGCTCGCGGTGCCGGTGCGCCTGAAGGTGTTCGGCCGGGCGCAGACGCCGTCGGTCGATGCCATGCTCGCCTTGATGCCGCGCGAGGTGGTCATCGCGCGGCTGTCGGCCTCTGCTCAGTAGCGCACTTCGCCGACCACGTGGTCCTTGCCGTCGGCACCGCGCACCCACACGCGGTCATGGCCCGGAGCGATCGGGTCGCCGCCATACTCGATGCGCTGACCGCAGATCGAGGGTGCCATCGCCTTGAAGTCGAACTTCTTCGGTGCAGTGCCCGGATGGGCGTCGCGCCAGGCGTCCAGCATCAGCGTGCCCAGCAAGGGGCCGTGCACCACCAGTCCGGCATAGCCTTCAATGCCTGTGGTGTAGGGATGGTCGTAGTGGATGCGATGCGTGTTGAAGGTCACCGCACTGTAGCGAAACAGCAGGGTTTCCGAGGGCACGCATGAGGCGACCCAGCCGCCCGACGCCGTGCGACTGACCGCTGCCGGCGCCGCGAAGGACGGGCCCTCGGGGTTGAAGTTCGCCACCGGCGAGACCACGCCCGAGGCCGCGGTGGGTGTCACGGCCTCGCGATAGACCGCGGTCTGCAGTTCATCGATGCCGCACACGCCGTTGGCATACCAGCGGCTGCGCAGCCCGACAAAGCCCAGGGTGCCACTGCGCCCGGTCTTGATCTCGATCGATTCGATGGTGCTCACGCGCTCCAGCGGCACATCGAGCGGCAGCGGCGCGAGCCACTCGATGGTGCTGCCGGCCCACATGCGTCGGGGCAGCGGCCAGGTCGGCACCAGCGGGCCGCGCGGGGCGTGGCCGTCGGGGCTCAGTACCGCGGTGGGCGAGGCCGGTGGCGCGAAGATCCACATCCAGTGGCGCAGCGGCGCAAGCGCGTCCTTCGCCTCGGGGCCGGTGCGGCACAGGGTGCTTTCCAGCAGCCCGACCTGCTCGCGGTTGGCGAACACGGTCTTGCGCTCGCTCTTGCCGATCCAGGCGGTCCAGTCCGTGGCGGCCAGCTGGGCCGCAAGCGATTCAGTGCTCATGAGTTGATCAGTCCAGTTTCAGCTTCTGTTGCGCCACGACGCGCTTGTAGACCTCGAATTCGGCGGCGATCTGGGCGGTGAACTGCTGCGGCGTGTTGGCCACCACCAGCGACCCGGTGTCGGCGATCCGCTTGATCACGCCCGGATCCTCCAGGGTCTTGCGGGCGGCCTGGTAGATGCGATCGACGACGGCTGCCGGCATGCCCTTGGGGCCGTTGATGCCGTAGTAGGCCATGCGATTGACCGGCTCCAGGCCCACCTCCTTGAAGGTTGGAACGCCAGGCAGCACGGGGAGCGGACCGGGGGCGGCCACCACGATGGGCACCAGGCGCTTTTCCCGGATGAAGGGCAGGGCCGAGGGCAGGTTGTCGAAGATGATGGGCACCTGACCCGCCACCACATCGGCCAGGGCCGGGCCAGCGCCGCGGTAGGGGATGTGGGTCATGAAGGTCTTGGTCAGCGACTTGAAGAGCTCGGTCTGCAGGTGGCCGATGCCGCCCGTGCCCGAGCTGCCATAGGAGTACTTGCCGGGATTGCGGCGCAGTTCCGCGACGAAGCTCTGGAAGTCCTTGGCCGGGAAGGACGGATGCACCGCGATCACGTTGGGCGTGGCAGCCAGGTTGGTGATCGGGGTGATGTCGGTCAGCGGGTCATAGCCGATCTTCGGGTTGATGGCTGGGTTGGCCGCGGTGGTGGACACCGTGGACATGCCCAGGATGTAGCCGTCGGCGGGCGAGCGGATCACTTCGAGCGCGCCGATCGCACCGCCCGCACCGGCCTTGTTCTCGATCAGCACGTTCTGGCCGAGGTTGTCGCGCAGCTTGTCGGACACCACGCGCGCCACGATATCGGTGGTGCCGCCGGGTGCAAAGGGCACGATCAGGCGCACCGGCCGGGTCGGGTAGGCTTGTGCAAAGGCGGACTCGGCCAGCCAGATTCCAGCGACACTTCCGGCCGCAGCCTGCAGAACACGGCGACGGTGGGCAAAACGCTCGGACATGGGGTTCTCCTGTCGATGTGGCGATATACAATGCAAGGCTTTTCCGCCCGGTCTGCAAGCATAACGCGATGTCTGGAAACACATTCGGGCAGCTCTTCACCGTCACCTCCTTCGGCGAATCGCACGGCCCTGCGATCGGCTGCATCGTTGATGGGTGCCCCCCCGGTCTCGAACTGGACGCTGCCGACATCCAGGCCGACCTGGACCGTCGCCGGCCCGGCACCTCGCGCCATGTGACGCAGCGCCAGGAACCGGATCGCGTCGAGATCCTCTCGGGCGTTTATCAGGGGCGCACCACTGGCACCCCGATCGGCCTGCTGATTCGCAACGAGGACGCTCGCAGCAAGGACTACTCCGCGATCGAGCGCACCTTCCGACCCGGACATGCCGACTATGCCTACTGGCACAAGTACGGCATTCGCGACCCGCGCGGCGGCGGACGCTCGTCGGCGCGCCTGACGGCGGTCACCGTGGCCGCAGGCGCCATCGCTCGCAAGTGGCTCAAGCTCAATGCCGGCACCACGGTACGTGGACGCATGAGCCAGCTCGGCGCCATTGCCGTGCCGCTGCAAGACTGGGATCAGGTTCATCTGAACCCCTTCTTCGCAGCCAATGCGGCGGTCGTCCCGCAACTGGAGGCCTACATGGACGCGCTGCGCCGGGAGGGCGATTCCTGCGGGGCGCGCATCGACGTGCTGGCCGAGGGCGTGGCGGTCGGCCTGGGAGAACCCCTGTTCGACAAGCTCGATGCCGACATCGCCCACGCGATGATGGGTATCAACGCGGTCAAGGGCGTGGAGATCGGCGCCGGCTTTGCCTGCGTGACGCAGAAGGGCAGCGAGCACGGCGACGAACTCACCCCACAGGGGTTTCTGAGCAACCACGCGGGCGGCGTGCTGGGTGGCATTGCAACCGGCCAGCCGATCACCGTGTCGATTGCCATCAAGCCGACCTCCAGCATCCGGGTGCAACGCCGCTCGGTCGACATCCAGGGCGACCCGACCTCGGTCGAGACCCTGGGGCGCCATGATCCCTGCGTGGGGATCCGCGCCACCCCGATCGCCGAGGCCATGCTGTTGCTGGTGCTGATGGATCACACCTTGCGTCATCGTGCGCAATGCGCCGATGTGACGGTGCCGGCGCCGCCCATCCCGGGAACCGCCGCCTGAGCCGGCGCCCATGAGCGCCGCACGGCACGGCGCGGCGGCGCTGTTCTTTGCCCACTTCCTGTTCGTCGGGATCTATGCGCCCTATCTCGGCCTGTGGCTGGACGGCCGGGGGCTGTCGATCGTGCAGATCGCGCTGCTGCTGTCACTGCCGCAGTGGCTGCGTATCGTCGCGCCGCCGTTCTGGGGCTGGTTGTCCGATCGAACCGGACGGCGCATCGGCCTGCTGCGCGTGAGCGCCGTGCTGGCCCTGGGGCTGGTGCTGTGCTTTCCCTTTGCGCAGAGCATGGTGGCGGTGGCGGCAGTGATGCTGCTGCTGAGCTTCATGACCGCTGCGCACGGACCGATCGGCGAGGCCATTGCACTTGAGCAGGCCCAAGGCGACGTCGGACGATACGGGCGCATCCGGCTGTGGGGCTCGGTCGGTTTCGTGGCGACGGTGGTGAGCGGTGGCTGGGCGCTGGATCTGCTGGGTGTCGATGCACTGCCCTGGATCATGGCGGTATGCGTGGCTTTCCTGGTGGGGGTCACGCTTCTGGTGCCCGAATCGAAAATCCTTGTCGGCCGCGCGGCGCGCGCCGATTCGCGTCGACCGATCGGTGAGCGACTGCGCGAGCCGCAGGTGATCGCCTTTTTCGTCTCGGCCTTTCTGATGATCGCCGCGCATGGCGCGCTCTACTCGTTCTGGTCCATCTACCTCGAGCGCCATGGCTACAGTCGCACCCAGATCGGCTTGATCTGGGCGGTGGGAGTGGTCGCCGAGATCGCGCTGTTTGCCGCGCAGCGCGCGCTCTTCGTGCGCTTCGATGCCATGCGTCTGCTGGCGGCCAGCTTCCTGGTCTGCGCGGTGCGCTTTGCGCTGGTCGGCCTGACCGACGCCGCACTCTGGGTGGTGCTGCTCACCTCGCTCATGCATGCGGTGACCTTCGGGGTGCATCACAGTGCATCGATGGCCGTGATGCACCGATGGTTCGATCCCTCGCAGCAGGCTCAGGCGCAGGCGGCCTTCATCGTGGTGGGCTATGGTCTGGGCGGGGGCCTGGGCGGACTGGGCGCAGCGTGGTTGTGGGAGCAGGTGTCGCCGGGGGCTGCGTTTCTGGGGTCAGCCGCGGCGGCGCTGCTGGGCTGGGGGGCGGTGGTGCTGGCGATGCGCCTGGGCGATCCGCGTGCCGCGCCCCGTGCATCGTGATGACAGGGGGTACAGGTGAGTGATTCGACCCGACGTATCGATGGGCCGTGCGAAACGTACCGCTCGGGCGCAGCTCGTCTCTTGATGTGCCTGCTCACGGGCGTGCTTGTGGCCTGTCAGTCTGCATCCACCCTCACGCGTGACGAGGCACTGGGCGTCGATCGTCGATCTCCCGAGCCGGTGCTGCTTTCGCAGGGCCGAATCGAGGCGTCGGCTGCGCGGATTCACCGTGGCGTGATCGAGCAGGCTCGCCAGCAGGGCACGCTCGATGCAGACCCCGCGCTGACGGCCCGGGTGCAGGCGCTGGCCGCCCGCCTGATCGCAGTGAGCGCGGCGGTGCATGCGCCGCCCCTGGAGTGGGCCTGGCAGGTTCATGTGATCCGTTCCGATCGGCTCGATGCCTGGTGCCTGCCTGGAGGGCTGATCGTGGTTCACAGCGGTCTGCTGACCGATCTGGCGCTCACCGATGCCGAACTGGCCGTGCTGCTGGCGCATGACATGGCGCATGCGCTGCGAGGCCATGCCAGGGAGCAGGCCCAGGCACGCGTCGTGGCGAGCCAGCCGGTGAGCGCGAGGGCCGCGGCCGACACGCCGGCAGCCCCTGACGCACTGCTCGATCGATGGCTGAGCCCCGGCGATGACAGCCTGCCGAACAGCCGCGCCTTCGAGGCCGAGGCCGATCGCATCGGCCTGGAGCTGGCCGCTCGGGCCGGCTTCGATCCTCGCGCCGCGCTGAGCCTGGCGCAGAAGATGGAGCAGGGGGCCGGAACCGGGCGACCCGCCTGGCTCGTCAACCATCCGCCCACCGCCGATCAGCGAGCCCGGCTGGAAGCCCTGGCGGCGCGCCTCATGCCGCTCCATGATCAGGCGGCAGGCCGCTGACACAGGCGTGCGGTGGCATAATGAAGGGTTTATTGCACACAACACGCAAGAATCCACCAGGACAGCCGCGCGATGCACGCACGCACCCTCTATGACAAGCTCTGGGACGCTCATGTCGTCCATCAGGAAGAAGACGGCACCTGCCTGATCTACATCGATCGGCACCTCGTTCACGAGGTCACCAGCCCGCAGGCCTTCGAGGGTCTCAAGCTGGCCGGCCGCACCCCCTGGCGCCTGTCGGCCAACCTGGCAGTGGTCGACCACAACGTGCCCACCACCGATCGGCGTGCCGGCATTGCCGACCCGATCGCCCGGCTGCAGGTCGAAACCCTGGATGCCAATGCCCGCGAGCACGGCATCACCTACTTCAATATCGACGATCGCCGCCAGGGCATCGTGCACGTGATCGGACCCGAGCAAGGCGCGACCCTGCCCGGGATGACCGTGGTCTGTGGCGACTCCCACACCTCGACCCACGGCGCCTTCGGCTGCATGGCCTGGGGCATCGGTACTTCCGAGGTCGAACTGGCGTTGGCCGCGCAATGTCTGACCGCCAAGAAGGCGAAGAACATGCGGGTCATCGTCGACGGTCCGCTGGCCCGTGGCGTCACCGCCAAGGACGTCGTGCTGGCGGTCATCGGCCGCATCGGCACGGCCGGAGGCACGGGCTTCGCGATCGAATTTGCTGGTTCGACCATCGCAGCGCTCAGCATGGAAGGCCGGATGACGGTGTGCAACATGGCGATCGAGGCCGGGGCACGCTTTGGCATGGTGGCGGTCGATGATCGGACCCTGGCCTACCTGAAGGGCCGTCCGATGTCCCCCAACGGTGAGGAATGGGATCGCGCGGTGGCCTACTGGCGCACGCTGCGCTCGGATGAGGGGGCGCGCTTCGATTCAGAGATCCGCATCGATGCCTCGCAGCTCAAGCCGCATGTCACCTGGGGAACCTCGCCTGAGATGGTGCTGACCATCGAGGACCGCGTGCCGGACCCGGACAAGGAAAAGGATGCGGTGCGCCGCGAGGGCATGGAACGCGCGCTGGCCTACATGGGCCTGGTGCCGAACACGCCGATGAACGAGGTGCGCATCGACAAGGTGTTCATCGGCTCGTGCACCAATTCGCGCATCGAGGATCTGCGCGATGCCGCCGCCGTGGTGCGGGGGCGTCGTCGCGCCGACAACGTGAAGCTGGCGATGGTCGTGCCGGGGTCGGGTCTGATCAAGGCTCAGGCGGAAGCCGAGGGGCTGGACAAGATCTTTCGCGATGCGGGCTTCGAGTGGCGCGAGCCGGGCTGCTCGATGTGCCTGGCCATGAACGCCGATCGTCTGGAGCCGGGCGAGCGCTGCGCCTCGACCTCCAATCGCAACTTCGAGGGCCGCCAGGGCGCGGGCGGGCGCACGCACCTGGTCAGTCCGGCGATGGCTGCCGCCGCGGGCGTGTTCGGCCATTTTGTCGATGTCCGGCGTCTCTGAGCTGCCTGTCCCTCGAATCTGACGGAAATCGAACATGGAAAAATTCAATGTCGTCCGCGGGCTGGTCGCGCCCCTGGACCGTGCCAACGTCGACACCGACGCGATCATTCCCAAGCAGTTCCTGAAGTCGATCAAGCGCACCGGATTCGGTCCGAACCTGTTCGACGAGTGGCGCTACCTGGATGTCGGCGAGCCGGGCATGGACAACTCGCGCCGTCCGCTCAACCCGGATTTCACCTTGAACCAGCCGCGCTATGCGGGTGCCTCCATCCTGCTGGCGCGCAAGAACTTCGGCTGCGGTTCCTCGCGAGAGCACGCGCCCTGGGCGCTGCAGGACTACGGCTTTCGGGCCGTGATCGCACCGAGCTTCGCGGACATCTTCTTCAACAACTGCTTCAAGAACGGCGTGCTGCCGGTTCGCCTGTCCGAGTCCGAGGTCGATCGTCTCTTTCACGAGGTGGCGGCCTTCCCGGGCTTCGAACTGGTGATCGACCTGCCGCGCCAGGTGGTGACCACGCCCAGCGGATCCTTCGCCTTCAGCTTCGAGGTCGATGCCTTTCGCAAGGACTGCCTGCTCAATGGCTGGGACGATATCGGCCTGGTGCTGCGCCACGCCGACAAGATCCGCGAATACGAATCGCGCCGATTGGCTGAGCAGCCCTGGCTTGGCCGTGCGCTGAAAGCCTGACCCGGCTTCTCGACTACAGGACAGACAGACTCATGAAGATTGCAGTTCTCCCCGGCGACGGCATCGGTCCCGAGATCACCGCTCAGGCGGTTCGGGTCATCCAGGCTCTGGGCCTGGGCATCGTCATGGAAGAGGCTCCGGTTGGTGGCGCCGCCTTCGACCTGTCGGGCGACCCGCTGCCTGCTGCCACGCTGGCCGTTTGCGAGCGCGCCGATGCGATTCTCTTCGGTTCGGTGGGCGGTCCGAAGTACGACGCGCTGCCGCGCGCGCAGCGCCCCGAGCAGGGGCTGCTGCGCCTGCGCAAGCACTTCGATCTCTACGCCAATCTGCGCCCGGCGCTGGTCTATCCGGAGCTTGCGCATGCCTCGTCGCTCAAGTCCGAGCTGGTCGAAAACCTCGATCTGCTGATCATCCGCGAGCTCACCGGCGACATCTACTTCGGGCAGCCCCGGGGTGTGCGCACCACCGAAAGCGGCGAGCGCGAAGGCTTCGACACCATGCGCTACACCGAGTCGGAGATCCGGCGTATCGCGATCACCGCCTTCGAGACCGCGCGCAAGCGCCAGCATCGCGTCTGCTCGGTGGACAAGGCCAACGTGCTGGAGACCACCCAGTTCTGGCGCGACGTGGTGACCGAGGTCCATGCGGATTACCCGGATATCGAGCTGTCGCACATGTACGTCGACAATGCCGCGATGCAGTTGGTGCGCAACCCCAAGCAGTTCGATGTGATCGTCACCGGCAACATGTTCGGCGACATCCTGTCCGACGAGGCCTCGATGCTCACCGGCTCCATCGGCATGCTGCCCTCGGCGTCCCTCAATGCGAAGGGCTTCGGCATGTACGAGCCGATCCATGGCTCGGCACCGGACATCGCCGGCAAGGGCGTGGCCAATCCGCTGGCGACCATCCTGTCGGCGGCGATGCTGTTGCGGCATTCGCTCAACCAGGAAGCCGCCGCAGCCCGGGTGGAAAAGGCGGTTCGTGCCGTGCTGGCGCAGGGCTATCGGACCGCTGACATCAACGAAGCCGGTTGCAAGCTGGTGGGCACGGTCGCGATGGGCGATGCCGTGCTTGCCGCACTATGAATTTCAGTCTTTTCGCACTGCAGCTTTGGAACGAAACAAGATGATGAAGGTCGGATTGGTCGGATGGCGCGGCATGGTCGGTTCCGTGCTGATGCAGCGGATGCGCGAGGAAGGCGACTTCCCGCTCATCGATCCTGTGTTCTTCAGCACCTCGAACGCCGGCGGCGATGCGCCCATGGGCGCCGGCAAGCTGGTGTCGGCCGATGACCTGGCGACCCTGGCGAAGATGGACGTGATCCTCACCTGTCAGGGCAGCGACTGGACCAAGAGCGCGTATGCGCCGCTGCGTCAGGCGGGCTGGAAGGGCTACTGGATCGACGCCGCCAAGACGCTGCGCATGGATGACGATGCGGTCATCGTGCTGGACCCGGTCAATCGCGCCGTGATTGATGCCGCACTCGATGAGGGTGTCAGAAACTACATCGGTGGCAATTGCACGGTCAGCCTGATGCTGATGGCGATGGGCGGGCTTTTCCAGAACGACCTCATCGAGTGGGTCTCCGCCATGACCTATCAGGCAGCCAGCGGAGCCGGTGCGCAAAACATGCGCGAACTGCTCGAGCAGATGGGTGCCTTGCATGCAGCGGTCGCGCCCGAGCTGGCCGATCCGTCCAGTGCGATCCTCGATATCGATCGCAAGGTGACCGAGACGATGCGCTCGGCCTCGTTTCCGACCAGCAACTTCCGCGGCGCGGCGCTCGCCGGCAGCTTGATCCCCTGGATCGACGTGCCGGTCGAACACGGCCAGAGCATGGAAGAGTGGAAGGGCGGGGCGGAGTGCAACAAGATTCTCGGCCGGCCCGCCTTTCGCAGCCCGGGCAGCGTGCCGATCGACGGCCTGTGTGTCCGGGTCGGGGCGATGCGCTGCCACAGCCAGGGCCTCACGATCAAGCTGCGCAAGGATGTGCCGCTGGCCGAGGTCGAGCAGATCCTGGCGTCGGCCAACGACTGGGTCGAAGTGATTCCCAATGACCGGGAGCAGACCGAGCGGCGCCTGTCTCCGGCGGCAGTGACCGGTACGCTCAAGGTGCCGGTGGGGCGCCTGCACACGCTGGCCATGGGGCCGCAGTACCTGGGTGCTTTCACCGTGGGCGACCAGCTCCTGTGGGGCGCGGCCGAGCCGCTGCGTCGGATGCTGCGCATCCTGGTCGAGCGGTAAAACAGGCGTGGCATTGATGCAGCATCGCAACTTCACCGTTCAAGCCATTGATGCCAAAATGAAAAGTCGGCCATCTACGGGGAGAAAGCTGTGACTCGAGGGGATTCGCGCGAACGCGTGCGCAGTCTGGTTGGGCGCACCGGCGTCGGGCGTGATCACATCGGGTCGTCCTTTGGATTCTCCGGGCCGATGACGCGGCCCAAGGCGCTGGTCTTTGCGGTCTGTCTGGCGCTCACGCCCCTGTCGGGGGACGTCCTGGCGGCCGGTCTGGGGCGGCTGACGGTGCAAAGTGCGCTGGGTCAGCCGCTGCGCGCGGAGGTCGAGGTCACCTCCCTCACCCGCGAAGAGGCCCAATCGCTGTCGGCCCGACTGGCCTCATCGGACGCCTTCAGGCAGGCGGGGCTGGAGTTCAATCAAGCCTTGTCGAGCGTGCGCTTCGATATCGAGACCCGCGGCACCCGGACCTTCATCAAGCTGTCCACCCAGCAACCGATCGCCGACCCCTTTGTCGACCTCCTGCTGGAGCTGAACTGGGCGACGGGCAAGCTTCTGCGGGAATACACCTTCCTGCTCGATCCGCCTGACCTGCGCGACTCGCGTGCCCGTGCCGAGGCGTCTGCCGGCCGGCCCGCGACGGTCGTTCCGCCGGTGGCGGCGCCTGCGCAGGTGCCTGGGCCTGCACCGGCCATTTCCGCGCCCGCTGCGGCGGTTTCGGCGCCGGTGCCGGTCTCGGGCAGCGGCAACGGCAACGGCTTGGCAGCGGGTTCGGCCAGCGGGGCCTTGGCTGCGCCCGCTGGATCGTCGGGCGCATCGGAGAATGGCGTCGATCGCACGGGTGCCGTGACGGTGCGCTCCGGCGATACCCTCGGGCGAATCGCTGGCACGGTGCGACCGGCAGGGGTGAGCCTCGAGCAGGCGATGGTGGCGCTGTACCGGGCCAATCCGTCGGCCTTTCTCGGCAACATGAATCTGGTGCGAGAAGGTGCTCGCCTGGCGGTGCCTTCGCGCGCCGACATGGCCGCCCTGCCCGCGGCCGAGGCCACGCGCGAGCTGCGCATGCAGAGCGCCGATTTCGCAGCGATGCGACGGCGTCTGGCGGAGGGCGCAGCGCAGCTCGATGCGCCGCGTTCGGGGCAGTCCGCAAGCGGGGCCCTGTCCGGGCAGGTCGATGATGCGGCCGCGGCCGCCGCGGCAGGTGATCGACTGAAGCTGTCCAAGCCCGCTGCCACCGCCTCGGGTTCGACGGGGTCGATGGGAGCGCCGGCGGCCAACACGCCTGCCGAGCAACGGATCGCCGGCGAGGCAGCGCTCAAGGAAAGCAGCGCACGGGTACTCGAACTCGAACGCAACATCGAGGACCTGCGCAAGGCGCTGGAGCTGCGCAATCGCAACATGAGCGAATTGCAGCGCAAGCTCGACGAGGCGCTCGCGGCTCAGCGCGCGATCAATGGAAAGGTGGGCGGCACGGTCGGTGCCGAGCCCGCGACGGCGGTGCCGTCGGCTGCCGTGCCCGCGGCGTCTGGTACCGCGGCGTCTGGTATCGCGGCGGATGGCGCTGCGCCGGCGGCGGAGGCATCGAGTGGAGCCAAGGGGGCGACGCCTGATCAGGCTGCGCGACCCGCATCCGATGCGACCACGCCGTCGGCGACGCCGAAGCCGATGCCGGACGCGGTGCCTGCGGCCGGCGCGCGTGCTCAGGCGCCCGGACTGCTGCAGGAATTGCTCGACGATCCGATGCTGCTGGCGGGTATCGGCGGTGTGGCGGCCCTGGGGCTGGGCTACGCGGTGTATTCGATGCGTCGGCGGCGCAAGGTCGAAGGCTTCGAAGACAGCTTGGTGCCGGCCGAGCCCTTCGCCTCCAATTCCCTCTTCGGGTCCACCGGGGGGCAGACGGTGGACACCAGCCAGGCCAGTTTCGCAGGCCAGACCGAGTTCACCGAACCTCACGCGACCGAGGTCGACCCGATCGCCGAGGCCGATGTGTACATCGCCTATGGCCGCGAATCCCAGGCGGAAGACATCCTGCGCGAGGCCCTGCTGCAGCATCCCGAGCGCCAGCCCATCCGCTACAAGTTGTTGCAGATCTACGCCGCGCGCAACGACCTGGACGCCTTCGAGCATGTCGCCCGGGAAGTGAATCAGATGACTGCGGGCAAGGGCGAGGACTGGGAAAAGACCGCCGCCCTGGGATTGTCCATCGACCCGTTCAACCCGCTTTACGGCGGGCCGGGCGGCGCACGATCTGCCCCGGTGGCGTCGGGCGCGCCGGATGACACGATGTTCGTGCACACGACGGGTGCCACCGCTGCCAGTGCGCTCGCACTGGCGAGCTCGCAGGCCCCCGCCCTGGATCGCGACACCCTGGCCCGGCTCGAGCCGGCCGACACCGATCTGTTCGATTTTCCTGACCTCGACCTGGATTCCGAGCTGCCGCCTGCTTCGCTGGAGCGCGACGTTGGTGCGCCCGGCGCCGGCTTGCGGCCCTTGCCCGACCTCGATCTGGACTTGCCCACGCTGTCCGAGGCCGTTTCCCCGCGCGAGGCCTTGAGCGCCACCCCGCTCGATTCGGACACCCTGATCGATCTGGAACTGGACCTTCCCGCACTGGAGACCTTGACGCGTTCCGGTGCGCAGTCCGTGGAGACCGGCGTGGACCTGTCGCCGATCAACCTCGATCTCGAGCATGTCGCGGTCGAGCTCGAGGAGTCCGTGCTGGCCTCCGGTGGCTCGCCGCGCTGGCAGGAGATGTCGACCAAGCTCGATCTCGCGTCGGCCTACGAGGAAATTGGTGACAAGGAGGGCGCGCGCGAACTCCTGCGCGAGGTCATCGTGGGCGGCGACAGCCGGCAGCAGCAGACCGCCCGGTCCATGCTGGGCAAGATTGGCTGAGGTCCTGCCGGCTCGGGGGTGGCACCGGGCGGCTGCGCTGTGAGGCTGGCACTCGGGCTGGCCTACGAGGGCAGCACCTACCCCGGCTGGCAGACCCAGCCCGGTGGTTTGGCCATCCAGGACCGGCTGGAGGCCTCGCTCTCCTTGCTGGCGGGGCATCCGGTGAAGACGATCTGTGCCGGTCGCACCGACGCGGGCGTTCACGCCCTGGCCCAGGTGGTTCACTTCGATACGGACGCGACTCGGCCGCTCACCGCCTGGGTGCGGGGCACCAATGCGCGTTTGCCCGAGACGATCTCGGTGCAGTGGGCGCGCGCGGTGGGTGAGGACTTTCACGCCCGATTCGGTGCACGATCGCGTACCTATCGCTACCTGATCCGCTGTGCGCCTGTGCCCCATCCGGTGTGGCGCGATCGGGCGGGTTGGGTCTTTCGCCCGGTGTCGATCGGCGCGATGCGAGAGGCCGCCGCCTGTCTGGTCGGCGAGCATGACTTCTCGGCGTTTCGGTCATCGCAATGCCAGGCCGCCACGCCGGTGCGCACGATGTCTGCGGTGGCGATCGAGCAACGGGGTGATTTCATCGAGGTCCGCTTGACGGCCAATGCTTTCCTGCACCACATGGTGCGCAACATCGTCGGGGCCCTGGTGCATGTCGGCACGGGGCGTCAGCCGGCGCGCTGGGTTGGCCAGGTGC
>JBILSK010000183.1:0-5008 GCA_044372165.1 Burkholderiaceae bacterium
CGTGCTGCGACTGACGGTGGTCACCATCCTGGGCCTGGTCGCGACGGTGGCCACGGGGTTTCTGGGCATGAATCTGATCGACGAGGCTGACAACCCGATGTCGGTGAAAATCGGCTACTTCATGGCGGTCGTGCTGCCCAGCGTGTTCTTCATCCTGGTGACGGTGCGCTACTCAAGGGTGCTGGCCGACATGCTCGATGTGCTGGCCGACGACACGATCCCCTCCTGGCGGGGGCGCTTGCGCGAGGGCTGGCGGGTGATCGCCCGGCGCCGGCGCCGACGGGCCGGGCAGCGGATCGGGACCGGGGGCGGGATTGTGGGCAAGTCACGCGGGCGGCTCTAGGCCTCGCTCGCGGGGGTGTCATCGTCTTGTCATCTGGTCTTGTCAGTCTCGCCAGATATCAATGACCTTCCCCTCAGGACACCTCTCATGAAGTTCCCAGTGCGAATTGCTGCGCTCGTCGCGTTCACGGTGGCCACCTCGACGGCCTGGGCTCAGGACATCACTGGTGCCGGCGCAACCTTCCCGGCACCGATCTACGCCAAGTGGGCTGAGGCCTACCAGCAGGCCACCGGTGCCCGCCTCAACTATCAGGCGATCGGCTCGGGTGGCGGCATCAAGCAGATCACGGCCAAGACGGTCGACTTCGGCGCCTCGGACGACCCGATGTCGGGCGAAGAGCTGGGCAAGAACGGCCTGGTGCAGTTCCCCGCGGTCGTGGGTGGCCTGGTGGCCGTGTTCAACCTGCCCGGCATCAGCGCCAACGGCCTGACCTTCAATGGCCCCGTCCTCGCGGACATCTTCCGGGGC
The DNA here is from genome assembly GCA_044372165.1 of Burkholderiaceae bacterium. Lineage (GTDB taxonomy): Bacteria > Pseudomonadota > Gammaproteobacteria > Burkholderiales > Burkholderiaceae_E > UBA4615. Next base: position 812 of record JBILSK010000183.1, read on the forward strand.
GCGGTGAAGACCTGGGATGACCCTGCGATTGCCAAGCTCAATCCGGGCGTCAAGCTGCCGGCCTCGGCCATCACGCTGGTCTACCGGTCGGATTCGTCGGGCACGACGGCGGTGTTCACCGATTACCTTGCCCAGGTCTCGTCGGCGTTCAAGACAGCCCCGGGGGCTGGCAAGACGGTCAACTGGCCGACCGGCGTGGGCGGCCGGGGCAATGCCGGGGTGGCGGCGAATGTCACCAAGATCGCCGGCTCGATCGGCTATGTCGAGTATGCCTACGCCAAGCAGAACAAGCTTCCGTATGCGGCCATGCTCAACCGCGACGGCAAGACGGTTCAGGCGGATGACCTGACCTTTGCGGCGGCGGCCCAGAAGGCCGACTGGACGTCCGCGCCCGGCTTCGGCGTGAACCTGAACAATCTGTCGGGCTCGGACACCTGGCCGATGACCTCGGCGTCCTTCATCCTGATGCACAAGCAAGCGGCTGACGCCAAGCGTTCGGCTGATGCCCTGCGCTTCTTCCGCTGGTCGCTGGCCAACGGCCAGAAGCTGGCCACCGACCTCGACTACGTGCCGCTGCCCCCGGCCGTGGTCAAGCAGGTCGAGTCCTCATGGCGCGAAATCAAGGATGCCGCCGGCAAGCCGGTGCTGAACTGAGATGAGCGTACCGGCACGCGAGGCTTCTTCGCTGGCTGACGACAGGCTGGCCACCCGGGTGGCTGCCTTCTCGTTGCAGGACAGGTGGTTCGAGGGCATCACGCTGGCGTTTGCCAGCCTGGTGCTGCTCGGCATGGCGGGCATCCTGGGGTCGCTGCTCGTCGAGGCGGCTCCGGCCTTCAGGGAGTTCGGTTTCGGCTTCCTGACCGGGACCACCTGGAGCCCGTCCGACGACGTCTACGGTGCCGTCATCGCGGTGGTGGGCACGGTGGTGACCTCGGCGATTGCCATGCTGTTTGCCGTGCCGATCAGCTTCGGCATTGCGCTGTTTCTCACCGAGATCTGCCCCCAGGTCTTGCGCCGCCCGCTGGGCACCGCGATCGAGTTGCTGGCCGGCGTGCCGTCCATCATCTATGGCATCTGGGGTCTGTTCGTTCTGGCCCCGATCCTTCAGCAGTACATCCAGCCTGTGCTGATTGCGACCGGCTTGCCGCTGTTTGCCGGACCGCCCCTGGGCATCGGCGTGTTCACCGCCGGCATGGTGCTGGCGCTGATGGTCATTCCGTTCACTGCGTCGGTCATGCGCGACGTCTTCGAGACTGTGCCGCCGGTGCTCAAGGAATCGGCCTACGGGTTGGGCTGCACGACCTGGGAGGTGGCACGCCACGTGGTGCTGCCCTACACCCGGGTGGGCGTGATCGGCGGCGTGATGCTGGGTCTGGGCCGGGCGCTGGGCGAGACCATGGCGGTCACCTTCGTGATCGGCAATGCCAACCGGCTGTCGTCCAGCCTGTTTGCACCGGGCAACTCGATCGCATCGACCCTGGCCAATGAGTTCGCCGAAGCCGATCCGAAGCTGCACGTGCCCGCGCTCTTCGCACTGGGCCTGTTGCTCTTTGTCATCACCGTGATCGTCCTGTTCGCGGCCAAGTGGCTGACCGCGCGCGGCACGGCCCATCAAGGGCGCTGAACCATGAGTACATTCGCCCCTGCCTCGCTGGACGTCGGCCGATACCGGCGGCGCAAGCTGGTCAACGTGCTGGGCTTCGTCTTCTCCGGATTGTCGGTCGCCGCCGGCATGATCGGCCTGCTGTGGATCCTCTGGACCCTGGCGATCAACGGTCTGTCGGCACTGGACTGGGACTTCTTCACGAAGAGTACGCCGGCGCCTGGTTCGCCCGGGGGCGGCATGGCCAACGCGATCGTGGGCAGCCTGATGATCGTCGGATTCGCGACCCTGGTCTCCACGCCGATCGGCATTCTGGCCGGCATCTATCTGTCCGAGTTCGGGCGGCAATCCCGCTTCGCCCAGGCCACCCGCTTCGTGGTCGACATCATGCTGTCGGCCCCGTCCATCGTGGTCGGGCTGTTCGTCTTTGCGCTGGCGGTCGCCACCGTGAAGCACTTCTCCGGCTGGGCCGGTTCCCTGGCTTTGTCGCTGATCGCGATCCCGGTGGTCGTGCGCACCACCGAGAACATGCTGGCCCTGGTGCCCCCCAGCCTGCGCGAGGCGGCCTTTGCGCTCGGCGCGCCACGCTGGAAGGTGAGTCTTTCGGTCACCCTGAGGGCGGTGCGGGGCGGGGTGATCACCGGTGTGCTGCTCGCGGTGGCACGCATGATCGGCGAGACCGCACCGCTGCTGTTCACCGCCTTGAACAACCAGTTCTTCAGCCTGGACATGTCTCGGCCGATGGCCAACCTGCCGGTGGTGATCTACAACTTCGCGATGAGTCCGTACGAGGACTGGCAGCGTCTCGCCTGGGGCGGGGCAGCGCTGATCGCGCTGATCGTGCTGGGGATCAACATCGCGGCGCGCGTATTGTTCAGAAACAAGGTCCAGGCCTGAGGCCGGACTCGAGGAATTCAGAGATGAACGCCCATTCAATGAGCCCGGCCCTGCGTGGCCTTTCCGGAGCACACGTCGTGACACAGGGCAAGGAAGTGACCGATGTAGCGCTTCAGGTGCGCAACCTCGACTTCTACTACGGAAAGTTTCAAGGCCTGAAGAAGGTGTCAATGGACATTGCCCGTCAGAAGGTGACCGCGTTCATCGGCCCCTCCGGATGTGGCAAGTCGACCCTTCTGCGCACCTTCAACCGGATGTACGACCTGTACCCGGGTCAGCGTGCCGAGGGCGAGATTCTGCTGCATGGTCGCAATGTTCTCGACAGCAAGCAGGACGTCAACCTGTTGCGTGCCAAGGTGGGCATGGTGTTCCAGAAGCCCACGCCGTTTCCGATGAGCATCTTCGAGAACATCGCCTTCGGCGTGCGCCTGTACGAGCGACTCAATGCCCGCGAGATGGCCGAGCGGGTCGAGTGGTCCTTGCGCAAGGCCGCGCTGTGGGACGAAGTGAAGGACAAGCTGCAGCAAAGCGGGTTGTCGCTGTCGGGCGGGCAGCAGCAGCGCCTGTGCATCGCGCGCACCGTGGCCGTGAAGCCCGAAGTGCTGCTGCTCGATGAACCGACCAGCGCGCTCGACCCGATCTCGACCGCCAAGGTCGAGGAGCTGATCCACGAGCTCAAGGGCGAATACACCATTGCGATCGTGACGCACAACATGCAGCAGGCTGCACGGATCTCGGACAACACCGCCTACATGTACCTGGGCGAGCTGGTCGAATTCGGCGAGACCAACCAGATCTTCATCAAGCCGGCCAAGAAGGCGACCGAGGACTACATTACCGGGCGTTTCGGTTGATTCCGACCCTTCACGAATCGATCACCTTCAGGACGCTGACGTGACTGAACATACCTACAAGCAATTCGACACCGACATCGACGCCATGCGCAGCGCCTTCACCACCATGGGGGGCCTGGTCGAGCGGCAGGTCATTCGTGCGGTGGACGCCATCCGCCTGGGCGACCTGCGCCTGGCCGCACAGGTCATGGCCGATGAGCGTGTCGTCAATCAACTGCACCTCGAATCGGACCTGCGTTGCAATCAGGTCATCGCGCGACGCCAGCCGATCGCGGTCGATCTGCGCGAGATCATCGCCATCCTGCACAGTGTCAATGACCTGGAGCGCATTGGTGACGAAGCCAAGAAGATCGCGCTGAAGACCACCATCTTCGCCGATCGGCCGATGCCCATTCCGTTTGATCGGGTGGCCGAGATGGCTTCGATCGCCACCGAGATGCTGCGTGCCGCGATCGACGCCTTCCTGCGCCAGGACGTGACGGCGGCCGAGCGCATGTTCGCCCGCGATCAGGAGGTCGACGCCTTGCGCGACGAACTCGTGCAGATGCTGGTGGGTCGCATGAGCGAATCTTCCAACTCGGTGCAGGAGTCGCTGGCGATGGTGTTCGTCGTCCAGTCGCTCGAGCGCATCGGGGATCACGCCAAGAACATCGCCGAATATGTGGTGACGGTGGTGTCCGGTGTCGACCCGCGCCACAGCCGCGAGAAGGTCTCGACCGAGCTGCCGAGCTGAATGCCGAGCGGGCCCGGGCACCGGTTGAATCACCGCCGGTTTGCCCAGATGCGGCGCATCGCTGATAATCGCTGTCCGCCTGTCGCCGGGGTGGTGAAATGGTAGACACA
>JBILSK010000184.1:0-5001 GCA_044372165.1 Burkholderiaceae bacterium
GTATTGACCCCCTGGCGCTGTCGCGGGCCGATCTCACCGAGGTCCGGTCGGACGCGCTGATCGCTGCGGTGCGAGCACGTCTTCGGCGCGATCATGGTTTTCCGCGCGAGGCCGGTCGCCGCTTCGGCATCGAGGCGATCTGGTCGCCCGCGCCCGAGGGCACGCGAGGTCCGGCACGCGGTGAGGCTGGCGCGCCGCTGGCCTGCGCCGGTTACGGCTCGACGGTCATGGTGACCGCCTCGATGGGGCTGGCGGCGGCCGCGCGTGCCATTGACCGGATCTGCGTGCCGTCTCAGCGCAGGTGATAGGACGTCACGCGTTCGACTTCCTCGCGTGAGCCCAGGAAGACCGCGACCCGCTCGTGCAGGGCGCGGGGCTGGATGTCCAGAATGCGTTGCGTGCCGTTGGTCGCGGCACCGCCGGCCTGCTCGACCAGAAAGCTCATCGGATTGGCTTCATAGAGCAGGCGCAGCTTGCCGGGCTTGCCCGGCTCGCGCTGGTCGGCCGGGTACATGAAGATGCCGCCCCGGGTCATGATGCGATGCACATCGGCCACCATCGAGGCGACCCAGCGCATGTTGTAGTCCTTGCCCAGCGGGCCGGTCTTGCCGGCCGTGAGTTCCCCGACATAGCGCTGCACCGGCTCGTACCAGTGGCGGCTGTTCGAGGCGTTGATCGCGTATTCCTTGGTCTGCACCGGAATCTGCATGCGGTCGTCGGTGAGCCACCAGGAGCCGGTTTCCCGGTCCAGGGTGAAGGAGGCCACCCCGTCGCCCACGGTCAGCACCATCTGGGTGGATGGGCCATAGACCGCATAGCCGGCGGCCAGCTGACGGCTGCCCGACTGCAGGAAGTGTCCTTCCAGCAGTGGGTCGTCCTGCTGGCAGTTGGCGCCTTCCGGCAGGCGCAGCACCGAGAAGATGGTGCCGATCGAGACGTTGACGTCGATGTTGGAGGAGCCGTCCAGCGGATCGAAGAGCAGCAGGAACTCGCCCATCGGATAGCGGTTGGGAATGGGGTAGGGATGATCCATTTCCTCGGAGGCCATCGCCGCCAGGTGGCCGCCCCACTCGTTGGCCTCCAACAGGGTGTCGTTGGCGATCACGTCGAGCTTCTTCTGCGTTTCGCCCTGCACATTCTCGGTGCCGGCTTCGCCCAGCACGCCGCCGAGCGCGCCCTTGCCCACGCCGTAGCTGATCCGCTTGCAGGCACGGGCCACCACTTCGAGCAGCAGGCGCAGCTCGGCAGGAATCAGGTTCTTTTCGCGCTGCTTTTCGACCAGGTACTGCGTCAGGCTGACGGGTTTGCTCATGGGGTCCTCGAAGACGGGTTGCGGTGCACAGGCAGGAAGGGGGGGCGCGTCAGGACAGCGCCTTGCCCACCACTTCGAGCACATCGGGCGAGCGCGCATGCTGCGCGACATTTTCCAGTGCGGCGCGCATCGCGGCCTGCCGCGGCGCATCGAACTTGCGCCAGCGGTCGAGTGCGCGCGACAACCGGGCCGCCATCTGTGGGTTGCTGGCATCCAGGGCCAGCACCTGCTCGGTCCAGAACCGGTAACCCGATCCGTCCGCGGCATGGAATTCGGCGAGATTGCCGCTGCAGAAGCTTGCGATCAGGGCGCGCACCTTGTTGGGGTTGCGCATCGAGAACGCAGGGTGATGCATCAAGGCGTGCACCCGATCGATCACCGGACCATCGTCGGCCTGCCGGTGCAAGGTGGCTTGCAGCGCGAACCACTTGTCCATCACCAGCGGTTCCTGGGCGAACTCGGCGCCGAAATCGTTCAGCACCACATCGCGCAGTCGCGAGCTCGAATGGGCCAGCGCATTCACCGCGGCGAGCCGGTCGGTCATGTTGTCGGCCTGCTCGAACTGCCAACGGGCCAGTTCGTCTGCGCCCGGCACGCCACTGGCGGTCAGCAGCCCGAGTGCGGCATTGCGCAGGCTGCGTTGGCCGGTGGCGACCGGGTCGGGTGAATACGCGCCGCTGGCACGCATGGCGTCAAATGCGCTGCGCAGTGCGGGGGCGAGCGCCGTGCCGATGCGGTCGCGCACGGCATTGCGGGCCGCGCGCAATGCCTGCGGGTCGATGAGCTCGAGCTGCTCGACCACGAAGCCCTCCGAGGGCAGGCCGAGCAGCTCGGCGCGCAGCGCGGGATCGAGGTCGGTGCGTGCCAGGGCCTGGCCGAGTGCATCGACCAGGTGGGCGGCCGCCTGCTCGACGGCTTCGCCTGCCAGCACCCGCAGGATGGCCGAGACCGCCAGGCGTTGCGAGGCTTCCCAGCGGTTGAAGGCATCGGTGTCATGGGCCAGCTGAAAGGCCAGCAGCGCGTCATCGGCATCGTGCTCGAGCACCACGGGTGCAGACAGGTTGCGCAACAGCGAGGGCACCACGAAGCGCTGGCCATCGGCTGTCGGGCCCGGGTCGATGTGCTCGAAGATGAAGGTCTGCTGCTTGCCGGTCAGCTCGAGCAGCCGGTGGGCGAGTTCGCGGCCATCGGAGCCGATCAGGCCAACCGCGACCGGAATGTGCAGGGGCTGCTTGATCGGCTGGCCGGGCGAGGCCGGGCACCATTGCGCCAGATGCAGCGTGTAGGTGCGTGTGGTGGCATCCCAGTGTCCGTCGGCCTTCACGCGCGGCGTGCCGGCCTGCGAATACCAGCGCCGGAACTGGTCGAGATCGCGCTCGTTGGCGTCGGCCACCGCCGCGACGAAGTCCTCGCAGGTCACGGCCTGTCCGTCATGCCGTGCGAAGTAGAGCGCCATGGCGCGGGCGAAGCCGTCTCGCCCGACCAGTTCCTGCAGCATGCGCACCACTTCCGCACCCTTCTCGTAGACCGTGACGGTGTAGAAGTTGTTGATCTCCTGGTAGCTGTCGGGCCGAATCGGGTGCGCCATGGGACCGGCGTCCTCGGCGTACTGCAGGCTTCTGAGCACCCGCACATCTTCGATGCGACGCACGGCGCGCGCACTTTTCGCCGAGGCTTCGTCGGGGCAGGCTGCCGCCATCATGTCAGCCGAGAACTCCTGGTCGCGAAAGACCGTCAGGCCTTCCTTGAGCGTGAGCTGGAACCAGTCGCGACAGGTCACGCGGTTGCCGGTCCAGTTGTGGAAGTACTCGTGGGCGACCACCGATTCGACACCGAAGAAGTCGGCATCGGTGGCAAGCCGGGGATGCGCGAAGACGTACTTGGTGTTGAAGATGTTCAGGCCCTTGTTCTCCATCGCCCCCATGTTGAAGTCGCTGACCGCAACGATCATGAAGCGGTCCAGGTCGAGCTCCAGGCCATAGCGTTGCTCGTCCCAGCGGATCGAGCGGACCAGCGACTGCATGGCGTGTTCGGTGCGATCCAGATTGCCCGGCTCCACCCAGACCTGCAGCAGCGCCTGGCGTCCCGAGGCGGTCACCAGGTGTTCCTCGCGGGCCACCAGTTCGCCGGCGACCAGCGCAAAGAGATAGCTGGGTTTGGGGAAGGGGTCTTCCCAGCGGGCGCGCAGCCGGCCGTCGGGCAGCATGTCGCTGCCGATCAGGTTGCCGTTGGACAGCAGCACCGGCCAGCGTTTCGGGTCGGCCACCAGCTCGACGCTGTAGCGCGCCATGATGTCCGGGCGGTCGGGAAAATAGGTGATGCGCCGAAATCCGTGGGCCTCGCACTGGGTGAAGAAATTGCCATTGGACAGGTACAGACCGGACAGCTCGGTGTTGGAGGCGGGTGACAGCGCCACCTCGATGTCGAGCCGGAAGGCGGCCGGGGGGGATGCGATGCGCAGGCCGCGCTCAGCGTGCTCCAGGCGGGCGGCCGCGACCGGTGCGCCATCGATCTTCACCGACAGCAACTCGAGGCCTTCGCCGTCCAGCCACAGGCTGGTGTCAGGCGCTGCGTCCTTGCGCCGCTTCACAACCAGCGTCGAGCGCACCAGCGTGCGCTCGGGGTCGAGTTCGAAGCGCAGGTCGATGTGTTCGACCAGATGGTCGGGCGGTGTGTAGTCGAGGCGGCTGACAGTGACCGGCTGGTCGGTGCGCATGGTCGAGGCGGGCGAAGGCCCGTGCGGTGGGCGAGAGGCGCTGATTGTAGGCGCAGCCCGGCCCGCTGGCGCAGCCCGGCATCACTTGCGTGAGCGTGGCGACCACCAGTTGGGTTCGGCGTTGAGGAACACACCGCTGTCGTGCAGCCGGTTGGCCACGCGCAGCGATTCCAGCCCGGTGGGGGCTTGGACCAGCCAGACCGATTCGCTGATGCGCCGCACCGGGACCACGCCGGCCTGCGTCAGCAGGCGCCGCGCTGCAGGCTCGTCCAGCGGGGTCTTCAGGGTGACCAGGACGCCGCCGGGCAAGGCGCGCATCCTGCCGGTCTCGTCGCGCAGCACGGGCGAGGTGAGGGCAGCGCTCGTGGGGCCAGCCGTGCCGGCGGGCTGGATGACGCCCCTGCGGCCGGTGCGCGGGGTGAAGTCGGCTTCCAGCGCCGGGTCCACGGTCAGTGTTCTCTTGCGCGCGCCCTCATGCCAGGTGAGCGACGAGTCGGTGGACTTGTCTGTGCGCGGCGCGGCATCCGAGGCCTTGGGCGGCTTGCCGGGCAGGCCTGCGGGTGCTTCGGACGCGGCGGGCGGCGGCGGTCGGGATCGCATGTCGGAGGCGCTGGCGAACGTTGCGCCCAGCGCAAGCAGGCTGCCCAGCAGCACGCCCATCGTGTGGCGAGTCCGTGTGCCGCGGCCGGTGCGAACAGGCTTATCGACCATGGATGCGCAGGCTCCACTGAGTGAGGGTGCCGACGTCATCGGGCAGGCGGTCGGTCACTTCGAGGCGCCAGGTGCCGGTCACTGCTTCGCCGATGTGACGGGTCGAGCTGAAGGTCCAGCTGCGATAGCCGTCGCAGCGCACGGCCGTGCCGCGCCCATCGAGGCAGCCGCCCAGGCGGGGTTCGACCAGCACGCTGGCACGTTCGGTCGGGCTGATCAACCGAAGGCCCAATTCGCCTGGATTGGTGTGGTTGATCGTCAC
>JBILSK010000185.1:0-4997 GCA_044372165.1 Burkholderiaceae bacterium
CGAGTTCGAGCACCTGCCGCGATACCGGCTGGCAGCAGACATGGCTCGCGGCAAGCGTGTGCTCGATGTGGGCTGCGGCACCGGCTACGGCACAGCGATGCTGGCCCGCGCCGGGGCTCAGGCGACCGGACTGGACATCGACGCTCGCGCCATCGCCTGGGCGCGCTCGGTGCATCGCGCATCCGGCGCCGAATTCCTGCGCTGCGATGACCTGGGCGAATCCTTGCCGGCCGCCTCGTTCGATCTGGTGACCTGCTTCGAGATGATCGAGCACGTGGCCGAGCCGCTTCAGCATCGGGTCCTGGCCAGCATCGCACGGCTGCTCAAGCCCGAGGGCGTGTTGCTGATGTCCACGCCCAATCCGGTGGTGACGCAGCGCTATGGCGACAATCCGTATCACGTCCGGGAAATGTCGCAGGCCGAGTTTCAAGCCTTCCTCGAGGCACGATTCAAGCACGTTGTCCTGCTGCAGCAGTCGATCCGCGTGGACATCGGCTTCGATCCGCTGCCGCGGGGCGAGTCGGATCGGTCGCAGTCCACGCGCCCGATCCGATCCGAGCAGCTGGCGTCGATGGCCGATCAGGCGGCCTCGGACGAGCCGGTCGCCTGGCTCGCGTTGTGCTCGGCGTCCGAGGCCGCCATCGCCCCGGGTCGCCAGGCGAATCAGTATCAAAGTCGTCTGGACTACGTCGGCGAGTTCATCGATCTGCAGACCCGGCTGAACCGGGAGCGCATGGCTCGACATCAGGCGCTTGATCGCATACGGGATCTGGAGGGTCGAATGCGGGACTTGCAGGCGCAACGGGACCTTGCCGGCCCATCGTCCTGGCCGAGCCCCGATCACGTCTCGGCACGCCTGCACCGCACGGCTCGTCGAGTTGCGTCCCGGGCTGCCCGCCTGTTGCCCGCGCGTTTCTTGCCTTCGAGCACTGATCGGGCGGGTACGAGCCCGGCAGGCTTGACCGGCTATGCCGTGCGGATGCCGAGCGCGTCGACTGCGCCACGCCCGCGCGTGCTGCACATCATTCCCAACTTCATGACAGGCGGGTCGTCGCGACTGGTGGTCGACCTGATCGAACGGTTGGGCGACCGCTACGAGCAGGGCATCGTGACGAGTCATGTGCCGACGCCTGCAGCCTATCGGGGCCCTCGGGTGATCGAGCTGCGCCAGCCCGCCGATTCGCGGCGCTTCATCGAGGTGTTCAAGCGCGAGCGTCCCGATTTTCTGCACGTCCACTGGTGGGGCGATTGCGACACCCGCTGGTACCAGGCGGCCTTCGAGGCTGCGGCGCAGCTCGGCATTCCCATCATCGAGAACATCAACACACCGATCGCCCCCTGGGTGGCCAACGAGGTCAAGCACTACGTCTATGTGAGCGATCAGGTCCGCCTGGCCTGGGGCCAGGGTAATGCGAACGAAAGCACCCTTCATCCCGGCTCGGACTTCTCGATGTTCCGGCGCTCGTCCCAGGAGGCGGGCTACGGCCGCTGCGTGGGCATGGTCTATCGCCTGGAGCGCGACAAGCTCGACGAAGCTGCGATCGAGCCCCTCATTCGTGCGCTGCAGTCGAGAGCCGATGCCCAGGCCCTGATCGTGGGCGGTGGCAGCCTGCTGACGGTGTTTCGCGACAAGGTGACACAAGCGGGTGTGGCAGATCGGGTCGAGTTCACGGGCTACGTGCCTTATGAAGCCTTGCCGGACCTGTATCGGCGCATGGCGGTCTTTGTGGCGCCGGTGAGAAAGGAAAGTTTCGGGCAGGTCAGTCCGTTTGCCATGAGCATGGAGGTGCCGGTCTGTGGCTATGACGTCGATGCGCTGTCCGAGGTGATCGGGGACGCATCGATGCTGGCACCCGCAGGCGATGCGGATCGACTGGCCGAGATCGTGGTCGGGATCCTGGATTCACCGGAACGACGTGCAGAGAAGGCTGCGCAGCAATGCCGCCGTGCCCGCGAGCGATTCTCGGTGGAAGCCATGGTGCAGGGCTATGAGCAGCTCTATGCCCACATGGTCAATCTCGGAGTCGCGGCATGAAGATTGTTCTGGTGGTGCACTGCTTCTTTCCGTCCCACTATCACGGGACCGAGGCCTACACGCTGGACCTGGCGCGTCATTTCATCGCGGCAGGGCATCAGGTCACTGTGCTCTCGTCCAACTTCGTCGGTGACCCGGGGTACGGGCGTCTGCTCTATCGATATGCCTATCAGGGCATCCCGGTCATCTGCTTCGATCGCAACGAATTGCCCTGGGAGCGGTTTTCGCAGAGCTGGCTGGATGAGCGGGTTCGCGAGCCGCTGTCGGTGCTGCTGCGCGAGCTGAGCCCCGATGTGGTTCATGTCACCCACTTGATGAGTCATTCGGCTGTCCTGCTCGAGGTGGCTCAGGCGCTGAGTATTCCGGTCACGGCCACCTTCACCGACTTCTTCGGCATTTGCGCCAACAACACACTCGAAACGGTCGATGGCGAGTTGTGCGCCGGGCCGTCCGCAAGCCGGGTCAATTGCCTGTCCTGTCATGTGAAGGCACTCTCGACCCAGGCGGGTTCCCCCGTCTGGGTGCGCAAGAGCTGGTCGCCGCGTCGCGCCCGGACCGCGGCCGTCGCGGCCAGGCTCGCCTGCGCGCTTCCGCTGCTTCGCCATGATCCGACCATCGCTGGCATGCGCGATGTCATGCGACGACCGGAGGATCTGGCGGCGCGCTACAACGCCCACTACCGCATGGCCGTGGCGCCGACCCAGTTCCTGCGGTCAGCCTACGAGGCCAACGGGATCACGGTGCCCCTGCACAACCTGAGCTTCGGCATCGATGTCGACCGAACCGCCAAGCCACATCGCCCGGCGGGCCACGTGCCGGTGATCGGCTTCGTCGGCCAGATGGCACGCCACAAAGGGCCCGATCTGCTGCTGCAGGCCTTTCGCGGGCTGAAGGCGGGTCAGGCCCGACTGCGTCTGTGGGGGGATCTGGATCAGGACCGTCATTACGCCGATCAGCTGCGATCGCTGGCCCAGGACCGCGAGGTCGAGTTCATGGGTACCTTCGGCAAGGATCAGGTGGCCGAGGTGATGCGCGGCATTGATCTGCTGGTGATTCCGTCACGCTGGTACGAAAACAGTCCGCTGGTGCTGTTGGGCGCCCTGGCGACGCACACCCCCGTGGTGGTGGCCGATGTCGCTGGCATGACCGAGTTTCTCGAGGACAGTGTCAATGGGATGCGCTTTGCGCGAGGCGATGCCATCGATCTGGAACGGGTGCTGAGGACGCTGCTGAATGAACCAGGTCGCCTGGCGCAGATGTCCTGCGCCACACACTACCCGCGGACGGCACGCGACATGGCGCTGGAGACACTTCGCTTGATCGAGGCGGCCATGCCTCGATGTGCAGGGGAGTCGACGCCTGCAGCAGGGATGGAAGCGTCGATGCACACCGAGCGCGCTTCGCGGGACGCGATCGCTTTGCCTGGCTGATGACCTTGAGCTGACGAACCGGACGGTTGACTCGCCCGGGTTCACTTACCGGAATGTCTGCGTGCGGCGCGCCGGCACCAGGGGCCGACCCATGCCTCCCCGCTGCATGCGGCGTCCCTTGAGCCAGCGTTGTCCCGGCAGCTCGACCAGATAGCGCATCCCGATGGCGCCGATCAGCGATGCGGCGAATACGATCGAGAGCGACACCTCGACCGGCAGATCCGCCTTTGCGTTGAATCGGCTGATCCACACGTAGAGCAGGATCTGGTGAAGCAGATAAAACGAGAAACTGATGTCGCCCAGGAAGACTGCAGTGGGCCGGCTGAGCAGACGAGACAGGGCACCGCAGCCATTGGCAAAGACCACGATCGTTGCGGCAATGCCGAGGAGCGTCAGCAATCGCGAGAGTGCCGCCCAGGCCAGTGCGTCCCAGGCGCCTTGTTCGATCGCGCGATAGATCGAGATCCCTTGCGTGACACTGAGTGCCAGCGCCAGTGGCGCGATGATCTCCCAGAGGCTGCCCGACAGGCTGTGCAGTGCCAGGCGATTGCGCCGCCACAGCGAGGCGGTCACCATCCCGAAGGTGAATTCGAACAGTCGGGAGAGGGGGTTCGTGTAGAGCAGCCCCACGATGTCCGGATTCCACAGCTCTCGGTTCGAGCCGGGCGGGAGGTAGACAGGCAGTCCCGACATGATCGCCAGCGCCATCATGGCCAGCAGAGCGCCCGCGGCGAGCGCGAGTCGTCGGCCGCAGGTCCGATCCAGGTCACGCAGCAGGAACGGAAAGACCAGATAGAAGAACATCTCGGTCGACACGCTCCAGGCCACCGAGTTGTAGCCGAAGTACCAGTTCGCTGACGGTATCCAGGCCTGCGTCATCGTGAGAAAGGGCAACAGGGTGACGGCGTCCACCGGATAGCGCAGCAGCAGGAACCCGACCGCCAGCGCGCCCAGGTAGGCGGGAAGCAATCGGGCGACCCGTGCCTGGTAGAAGCGCGACCAGGCACCGGATGCATCCAGGTCGGGATAGGCATGGGTCAGGATGAACCCTGACAAGACAAAGAAGAAACTGAGGGCCACGCCAGCTTCAGCGTGGAATTTCATCGTCACGCCAGGCAACTCGATGGCATGGTGCAGAAACACAAAGCCTGCCGCGATGAACCGCAGCGGCGTGAGGGCGTGCAGGGAGGCGGGTGCCATCATGCGTATTCCTTGCTGCGGCGGGCGCTCGACGGGTTGACGTGGGTCAGGCCTTGAGCTCTGATGAGGTGCTGCTGCGAGGGCTCGACTGGCACGCCGATACGAGTCGTCCTCATCGATGCCTGGCGTCTGTCCAACCGGGCGAGGCAGACGTCGCGCAGGCGCATGAACGGGCGCTCCACCGTGCGCCAGAGCACCCAGCCCAAGCCGATCGACAGCGTCCAGTACAGCAGATAACGTGCCGCGGGACCGCCGAGTTGTGCCGGCCACCGCTTCGCGAGTGCGGGGACGATCAGGTGGAGCACGAACGACGCGTGCAGCAGATAGATCGA
>JBILSK010000186.1:0-4981 GCA_044372165.1 Burkholderiaceae bacterium
CGATTGATCACCTGACGGATCGCGTCCCCGACCAGGGTGGCGCAATCGAACACGCTGGGCACCGACATCATGTCCGGCATGCCCAGACCCACGTTCTTTTGCAGCAGGTTGACCACCTGCTGCGAGCTGGCCAGGTTGCCCGCATTGAGCATCACGATCACCCGTTCGCCGGGCGTCTGCAACACCGTCATCTTGCAGAAGGTCGAGATGTGATCAACGCCGGCGTGGGTACGCGAATCCGACGCGAAGAGCAGGCCCTCTCGGAGCGCCATCGCGACGCAATAGGTCATTTCACTTGATCTCCAGGTAGGCTGAGCGAAGCGCCTCATCCAGGCGCACATTGTTTCGCAGAAAGCGCTCGAGGAAGGCATTCACGCCGACCCCGTAGACATCCTCCAGCTCACCGTGCTTGAAAAGCGCCAGCATGTGGGCGGCCAGTCTGCGCGCCTCCCGTGCCGGCGTCTGGGGCAACGCATCCAGGATGCGCACCACCTCCTCGAAGCAGAACCGCAGCGAGCGGGGCAGGGTCGGGTCGAAAATCAGCAACTGGGCGACGCGATGGGCATCGATCGCGTCGCGATAGGTATCGCGATAAGCCTCGAGCGCGCTCACCGAGCGCAACACCGCGCTCAGGCGATAGTAGTCCGCCAGTCCGTCCTCCTGAGTCGAGGCGGTCAGTGCCTGCTTTACGCCGAGGATGCGCGCGGTGTTGTCGGCACGCTCCAGGAAGGTGCCCAGCCGAATGAACAGATAGGGCTGATCGCGGCGAATCGTCGCATGGCTGATGCCGCGAAACAGATGCGAGCGCTCCTTCACCCAATCGAAGAAGGCGGCATCAATCGGCGCGGCATCGCGCCGAGCACTCACCTGCAGCCAGGTGTCATTGATGTTTTCCCACATCTCGGAGGTGATTGCGCCCCGCACCGAACGCGCATTTTCGCGACAGGCCTGCAGGCAGTTCACGATCGACGACGGGTGATCCGGGTCCCAGGCGAGGAAACGGGCCACGGCATCCGGACTGGGCGCAGCACGGGTCGCTTCGAACGCCTCCAGGGTCTCGGTGATCACCAAGGGCTCGCTGGCCGAGCGAGCGTCACCCTGGCCGGACAGCAGCGCCAGGGACGTGCCCACATCCAGGATCCGGGCCATGTTCTCGGCCCGCTCCAGGTAGCGCGACATCCAGTAGAGGTCCGAGGCGACTCGCGACAGCATGGCGCCTCCGTGTCAGCCGACCGACCGGGCTGCATCGCCCCTGTCGGAAGAATCGACCACCCAGGTGTCCTTGGTGCCCCCGCCTTGCGAGGAGTTGACGACCAGCGACCCGCGGCGCAAGGCCACGCGGCTGAGTCCGCCCGGCACCATCCGGGTCTCGCGGCCGACCAGCACGAAGGGCCGCAAGTCGATGTGCCGCGGCGCCACGCCTTCCTCGACCAGCGTGGGACAGGCGGACAGCGACAGCGTGGGCTGGGCGATATAGCGATCGGGTTCGGCCTTCAGCCGCGCGCGAAATGCCTCGATCTCGGCCCGCGTGCTGGTCGGTCCGACCAGCATGCCGTAGCCGCCTGCGCCATGGACTTCCTTGACCACCAGCTGATCGAGATGGGCCAGCACATGGGCCAGCTCCTTCGGGCGGCGGCACTGCCAGGTCTGGACATTGTTCAGGATCGGTTCTTCGCCCAGATAGAAGCGGATCATGTCCGGCACGAAGGGATAGATCGACTTGTCGTCGGCCACGCCCGTGCCGATCGCGTTGCACACCGACACCCGGCCCGCTCTGACCACCGACATCAGTCCGGGCACCCCCAGCATCGAATCCCGGCGAAATTCCAGCGGATCGAGGAAGGCGTCATCGAGACGGCGATAGATCACATCGACCCGACGGGGACCATCGGTGGTGCGCATCCGGACCTCGCCTTCGGTCACGAACAGGTCCTGGCCCTCGACCAGCTCGATGCCCATCTGCTGGGCGAGAAACGCGTGCTCGAAATAGGCGCTGTTGAAGCGGCCCGGGGTGAGCAGCACGACACGCGGCGCATCGACCTCGGTGGCGGCGCGCAGTGCCTGCAGCAGCAGCGCCGGATAGTGCTCGACCGGCCTGACCTGATAGCGGCGGAACAGGTCAGGAAACAGCCGCATCATCATCTTGCGGTTGCTCAGCATGTACGAGACCCCCGAGGGCACCCTCAGGTTGTCCTCCAGCACGTAATAGCGCCCGTCGTTGTGCCGAACAATGTCCACGCCGACGATGTGCGCATAGATGTCGCGCGGCACCCGGACACCGACCATGGCCTGCTGGAACTGGGCATTGCCCAGGATCCGCTCGGGCTCGATCAGCCCGGAGCGCAAGATCTCCTGGCCGTGGTAGACATCGGCCAGGAATCGGTTGATCGCCGTGACCCGCTGCACCAGGCCGCGCTCCAGGCTGTCCCATTCCGGCGCCGCGATGATGCGGGGCACCAGGTCGGATGGAATGAGGCGCTCGGTGTCGCTGGTCTGGGCATCGCCCTGGACCGAGAAGGTGATCCCGATCCGGCGAAAGATCAGATCGGCCTCGGCGCGCTTCGCCGCGATCTGTTCGGCCGACACCGATGACAGCCACCGCGCATAAGCGTCATAGTGGGCGCGCGGATGGCGGTCTGCGTCGAACATCTCGTCGTAGATGCCGCCGCCAGCTGGGATCATGGCAAGGGAAGTGGCGTTCATGCCCGATGCCAAGCAAATACCGGGCCTGCGCCACAACCCGGGCATCGTGCACCGCTCGCGGGCAGGTCATCGCGGCGGCGGGGCCCTGCCGCGCACCGGGTGCTCAGCTGCGGTGCGGACAGTCCACCTTGGTGCAGTTCGCGTAGAGGGCCAGGGCGTGATCCTGCAAGGCAAAGCCACGGTCCCGGGCGATGCGCTGCTGGCGTCGCTCGATCTCGGGATCGAAGAATTCCTCCACCCGGCCACATTGCAGACAGACCAGGTGATCATGGTGCTCGCCTTCGTCGAGCTCGTAGACCGCCTTGCCGGACTCGAAGTTGCTGCGCTTGAGAATGCCTGCCTGCTCGAACTGAGTCAGCACGCGATAGACCGTCGCCAGTCCGATGTCCCGCGACTCGGCGAGCAATTCCCGGTAGACGTCCTCGGCGCTCATGTGGCGCCGCCGCCGGCCCTGAAAGATCTCGAGGACCTGCAGTCGCGGCAGCGTGGCCTTCAGTCCCATGTTTTTCAGTTCGTCGTGGGTGGGCACCAGATGCTCCTGAAGGGCCTGCTCGTCGTTCGTACTATCATAGCGAGTTGCCGTTCGCACCCCATTGCCATTGCCCATGAAGCCCCAGAGGTGGCCCCTGCATCATTCGACCCACGGGGGCGCGCCGGCCTGTGGGCAGCACCCGGCCAGCCCGGGTCGCGACCGCGCTCGCATCGGCCGCCTGATGGTGCCGGCACTGCTGCCCCTGCTGCTGCTGGCGGGCTGCACCTCCAGCGACCGCAGCCGCAGCGGGCCCTTCGAGCCCTACCGGATCGAGATTCCGCAGGGCAACTACATCGATCAGACGATGTACAACCAGCTCAAGCCGGGCATGACCCGCGAGCAGGTCCGCTTCGCGATGGGCACGCCACTGGTGGCCGACCCGTTTCGCAATGACCGCTGGGAATACGTCTTTCATTTCAAGCACCCCAACGGGACGATAGACCGCCGGCGCGCTTCGGTGAAGTTCAGCGCCGACGGCCGCGTCGAGTCACTGAGCTCGGACCCGCTGCCTGCCATTGACGACGGCACCGATCCCGCCCTGCCGGGCTATCGTCGGTCGACCGGGAGATTCCGATGACCCTCAGGATTGCGATCGCCGGGGCCGCCGGCCGCATGGGCCGCATGCTGGCCGAGGCCGTGCTCGATACCCGGGACACCGAACTGGTGGGCGCGCTGGAGCATCCGGGCTCGGCCGCACTGGGTCGCGACGTCGGCGAGTTCCTGGGTCGAGCCACCGGCGTGCGGGTGACTGCCGACCCGCTCGAGGCGCTGGCGCACGCGCAGGTCGTCATCGACTTCACCCGGCCGGAGGGCACCCTCGAGCTGATGAAGGTGTGCGTCGCACGCGGCGTGGCCATGGTGATCGGCACGACCGGCTTCGATGCCGCCGGCAAGCAGGCCCTGACCGACGCCGCCACCCGCATCGGCATCGTCTTTGCGCCCAACATGAGCGTCGGCGTGAACGTGACCCTCAAGCTGCTCGAGGTCGCCGCCGGCCTGCTGTCCGAGGGCTTCGACATCGAGGTCATCGAGGCCCATCACCGTCACAAGGTCGACGCACCCTCCGGCACCGCACTTCGCATGGGTGAAGTGATCGCCCAGGCCCTGGGCGAATCACTCGACCAGGTGGCCACCTGGACCCGGCACGGCGTGACCGGCGAACGCGAGGACGGCCGCATCGGCTTCTCGGTGATTCGCGGCGGCGACATCGTGGGCGACCACACCGTGCTCTTTGCGGGCACCGGCGAGCGCATCGAGATCACCCACCGCTCCTCGAGTCGGGCCACCTACGCGCAAGGCGCCGTGCGAGCCTGCCGGTTCCTCGCCGAGCAGCGCGCCGGGCTCTACGACATGCAGGACGTTCTCGGGCTGCGTGTCGCCGCGCCCTGAGCTCCTCGCCCCTGCTGATGCGACGGCGTCGAATCGTCACCGCCGTCCTGGCGCTGGCCGTCAACGGACTCATGCTGGCCTCGGTGTTCACGGTGGTCGGCCGCTCACCCGCGCCGGCAGCGCGCATCGAGCCGGTGACAGTGACACTGCTTGCGCCGCCCACGCCCTCCCCTGCATCGATCGTGGCGCAGTCCGCGCCCCCCATTGCCGGACGGCAAGCGGCGTCGGCGCGTCCCAGCGTGCCCCCCGCGGGCGCCTCGTTGGCACCTGCCCCCCCGGCCACGGTGACACCGCGGGCGCCCTCGACCGTGACGGCATCGGCATCCGCGGCGATGACGGCCCTTCCCTCCCCACCCC
>JBILSK010000187.1:0-4969 GCA_044372165.1 Burkholderiaceae bacterium
GCCGATGGCGTGGCGGTGCTGGGGCCGGGCAGCGGCGAGCAGGCCTGCGGCGAGGTCGGCGATGGGCGCATGCTCGAAGCCCAGGAGCTGGTCGAGGAGACGATCGCCTTTTTCGTGCCCAAGGTGCTGGCAGGCCGACGAGCCCTGGTGACCGCGGGCCCGACCTTCGAGCCGATCGACCCGGTGCGCGGCATCACCAACCTGTCCTCGGGGAAGATGGGCTACGCGATTGCGCGCGCCTTGCGCCAGGCCGGTGCCGAGGTGGTGCTGGTCTCCGGGCCGACCGCGCTGGCGGCCCCCTTCGGCGTGCGGCGCGTGGATGTGCGCAGCGCACGCGACATGCTTGCCGCTGTCGAAGCCGAGGTGGCCGGCCAGGACCTGTTCGTGTCGGTGGCCGCCGTGGCCGACTGGCGGGTGGCCAATGCGGCCACCCAGAAGCTCAAGAAGACCGAAGGCGGTGGCGCGCCGGCCCTGGAGTTCGCGCAGAACCCGGACATCCTGGCCACCATCGCCAAGCGCCCGGGTGGCCCGTTCTGTGTCGGTTTCGCAGCTGAAACCGAAGACCTGGAAGCCAATGCGCAGGACAAGCGGCGCCGCAAGGGCGTGCCCCTGCTGGTCGGCAATCTGGGCCAGAACACCTTCGGACTCGATGACAACGAACTGCTGCTGGTCGATGCCCAGGGGGTGAGCCGCCTGCCCCGGGCGAGCAAGACCGAACTGGCGCGACAGCTGGCCGGCGAGATCGCCCGGCGACTGCCGCAGGAGCGCTGCTGATGGCTGTCCCCGGCAAGGCACCGGGCGCGATCGGACCGGGGCAAGCCGCGGTCTTCGGTCCGACCAGCATGACCGACACCAGCCGTCTGGGCGGCGCACCGCGCAACGGCGACTTCGCGCAGCTGCTCGAGCGTGCCAGCCAGCCCGATGCGCACCGCATGCATGCACAGGTCGCGCCGGCGGCGCCCGAGCGGGCACTCGATGCTCGCAGCCAACCTGTGCGAGACGCGCAGATCGCCGTGCGCCCAGCGCAGCCCGTGCCGCAGCCGACGACGGCCCTCGATCTGTCCGCTGTCGGGGATCGAGCCTCCTCCGTCCTCAAGCGCTGGTCGGCCAAACCGCCCCGTGAACGCATCGTGACCGGACTGATCGCGATCGGCATCGGCTGGTTCGTGATCAACCTGCTGGGCAGCCTGGTCAGCAGCGCCGACGACCACCTCGGCCTGCTGGCCGTGGCGGCATTGTTCATCTTCTTCGTGCTGCGCCAGCGCGCCGGCCGACGGTCATCCCGATGATCCACATCGAATTGAAGGTACTCGACGAGCGCCTGCGCGAGCAGTTGCCGACCTATGCCACCGCCGGCAGTGCCGGTCTGGACCTGCGTGCCTGCATCGATGCGCCCCTGGAGCTTGCGCCAGGGCAGACCGCACTCATTGCCTGCGGCATCTCCATCCACCTGGCCGACCCCGGCTACGCCGCCCTGCTGCTGCCCCGCTCGGGTCTGGGTCACAAGCAAGGCATCGTGCTGGGCAATCTGGTCGGCCTGATCGATTCGGATTACCAGGGACCGCTGATGGTGTCCTGCTGGAACCGCAATGCGCCGGGTTCGGCCGCCCCCTTCGTCGTGCAGCCGATGGAGCGCATCGCACAGCTGGTGATCGTGCCGGTGGTCCAGGCCCGCTTCGAGGTCGTCGACGCCTTCACGACCAGCGAACGGGGCGAGGGCGGCTTCGGCAGCACGGGTCGCTCATGAGATCGGCTGCGTCCCCCCACAACAGCTGAGGCGTGGGCGAACCGCGAGGCACAGCAAGCGTGACCACATGTGCGCCGCAGTCCCAGGCTCGCATCGTCCAGCGCTCGTCGACCTGCCAGCGTCCATCGGCCTGCTGAACCCGCCACAGGCCGGCCTCCGGTTGCGCCTCCAACCGCTCCAGGGGAAATGACAGCCCGGTCCCGAGTGCCTTGAGCCAGGCCTCCTTGGCCGTCCACAGCGCGAAGAAACGGCGTCGCTGACCCGGTGAGTCGACCGCCCCACCCTGCGCCAGCCAGTCGCGCTCGCGTGGCGTGAACACCTCGCGGGCGACGCGCCAGGCGTCGGGCAGGTCGGTATCCCAGGGTTCAACGTCGATCCCCAGCGGGCCGGTGGTGCCGATCGCCACCACCACTCGGGTGCGGCAGTGGGACAGGCTGAATTCGATGGGCAGCAGCGTCTGGTCGGACTCAATGGCAGGCTTGCCCCCCGCCTCGCGAATGAACCGCCAGTCGGAGGCGGGCACCGGGCGCAGCAGGTCCTGCTGGCCCTGAAGCTCGGTCAGTCCGGCGCGCAGCTGCGCATGGGCACAGACCCAGGCTGCCTGGTCCGCAGGATGCACCAGGCGCGCCGCACGCAAGCGTTCATCAGCGGACAGACTGCACGCGCGGCCGGACACCGAGAGGTCGTGAGCTGCCCCAGGCGCCACCACGTGCACGCGCACAACAGCCGGCACCGGCACCGGCAGCCGAGGTGTCGCGTGCACCGAGCTCGCCTGCGATGACACGCGTGCTGCGCGCCGCGACTCAGGCTCGACCTTGATTCGCCACCTCGGCCACCAGCGCCTCGAGCTTGCGCGCATCGGCCACGAACAGGCGCACCCCCTCGGACAGCTTGTCAGTGGCCATGGGATCCTCGTTCATGTCAAAGCGGAAATGCTTCTCGTCGAAGCGCACGCGCGAAATCGAGGCCCGATCGATACCGGCCGGATCAAGCTGTCGGCCAACCGGCACCTGCAGGCTGCGCAACTGCTCGAGCAGCTCGGGGCTGATGGTCAGCAGGTCGCAGCCCGCCAGCGCCAGGATCTGACCCACATTGCGAAAGCTCGCGCCCATCACCTCGGTCTCGTAGCCGAAGGACTTGAAGTACGACCAGATTCGGCGCACCGAACCCACGCCAGGGTCATCGGCTGCGGTGAAATCGATGCCATCGCGCTTTCGGTACCAGTCGTAGATGCGACCGACGAAGGGCGAGATCAGGGTCACGCCGGCATCGGCGCAGGCCACCGCCTGGGGAAAGCCGAACAACAGGGTCAGGTTGCAGCGAATACCCTCGCGTTCCAGGCGCTCGGCAGCGCGAATGCCCTCCCAGGTCGCTGCGATCTTCACCAGCACCCGGTCGGCACTCACACCCGCCTGGCCGTAGAGCTCGATGATGCGCTGCGCCCGCGCGATCGTGGCCTCGGTGTCAAAGGACAGCCGAGCGTCGACCTCGGTCGAGACACGGCCGGGAATGATGCCCAGGATCTCGGTGCCGAAGCGCACCAGCAGGCGCTCGCAGACGCCATCGACCGGTTCGTCGCGGTGCGCAGCGACGACGTCTTCCAGCAGTCCCCGGTACTGCGGCAGACTCGCCGCCTTGAGGATGAGGGTCGGATTGGTCGTCGCATCGCGGGGCGAGTAGGCCCGCATGGCATTGAAGTCGCCGGTGTCAGCGACTACGATAGTGTGTTGCTTGAGCTGGTCGAGCGCGTTCATTGAAGTCCCCGAGGATCGCCGGATTCTATCTGGAGGCTATCCGGTATGGATCGACCAGATATCTGCCCGGGCGCCGTTGATCCACGTCAACATGCGTCCCGGCCCGGGCTCTAGGCTGGGACCTGAACCCCGCAAGGGCCCCTCATCCAGAACATGAACAGAGCGCCATCCGCGCAAGGAGCTTTCCCCATGAGCTTTGGCTACAAGACCATCCTGGTGCACTTCGACTCCACCGCCCGTGCTGCTCAACGCCTGAGCCTTGCAGCTCGCCTGGCAGACGAGTTCGATGCCCACCTGGTCGCCGTCTACAGCGTGGTTTCGCCCTTGTACAGCGAGCCTTTCGTGGCGGACGGTGGCGCCTTCGTCGCGCAGGAACTCCTGCGTTTCCAGGAGCGCAAGAACAGCGAAGCCAAGGCGCGCTTCGAAAAAGCCCAGGCCTCCATCACGCGGCAGATCGAATGGCGCATCGCGGCTGGTGACCCGGCAGCCGTGGTGAACGAGCAGGCGCGCTATGCCGACCTGGTGGTAGTGGGCCAGTACGACCCCGACCAGAACAACGACACCCAGCCGGATTTCGTCGGCCGAGTCATCCTGGGCTGCGCGCGGGGTGTGCTGGTGGTGCCGTATGCCGGCGACTTCCCCTCGGTGGGCAAGCGTCCGATGGTGGCCTGGAACGCCGGCCGGGAGGCCGCGCGCGCAGTCGACGCCGCCATGCCTCTGCTGCGTCGGGCCGAGTCCGTTCACATCAATTCCTTCAACGCCAAGGCCAACAAGGGCGGACACGGCGACCTGGTTGGCGCTGACATCGCCACCTACCTGGCCCGCCAGGGCGTGAAGGCCGAGGTGAGCGCCACCGCCGCGCATGACATCGACGTCGGCAATCAGATCCTGTCGCGCGCCGAAGACAACAACATCGACCTGGTCGTGATGGGGGGCTATGGCCACTCGCGAGCCTTCGAGTTCATCATGGGAGGCTCCACGCGCACCATCCTGCAATCGATGACCGTGCCGGTGCTGTTCGCGCAC
Organism: Burkholderiaceae bacterium; assembly: GCA_044372165.1. Classification (GTDB taxonomy): domain Bacteria; phylum Pseudomonadota; class Gammaproteobacteria; order Burkholderiales; family Burkholderiaceae_E; genus UBA4615. The sequence continues at coordinate 4,528 of JBILSK010000187.1, forward strand.
TGAACACGCCGTACCGAACAGGGCGTGCAGAGTTCCCTCGATCCCACGCTGCTCGACCTGATTCGTCCGTTCGGCACCAGCCTGGCCATCGGCCTGCTGATCGGCGTCGAGCGCGAACGCAAGGGTGACTCCCGCGGCTTGCGAACCTTCGCGCTGGTGTGCCTGCTCGGTGCACTGGTGCCGCAACTCGCACGTGCCAGCGGCCGGCCCGAGCTGCATGCCATCGGACTGGCGCTGATCGGACTGATCGCGGTTGCCGCGTACTGGCACGACGCCCTCGCCGCGCAGCCCGGTGCAGCACAGGAGATTGGCCCGGCACAGGAAAAGCCGACCACCTCGGTGGTCGCCATGATCATCACCGGCGGCCTGGGCATGCTGTGCGGCCTGGGCGAAGACCGGCTCGCGGTAGCGCTTGCCATCGTGGTCGCCAGCCTGCTGGTCT
>JBILSK010000188.1:0-4952 GCA_044372165.1 Burkholderiaceae bacterium
AACCACCCGATCAATCTACATCCATGCCAAACAACGCAACCCAGCACGCTGGTCGCGCAACACGCGGGACTGGCCGCACATCGCAGTGGTCACCCTGAATCCAGAGCGCGATGCGGTCGTGAACTTGGCTGCCAACGTTCAACATACTCGGCAACAATCTGCGTGACTCAGGCGACAACTCCCTTGACGTGCGCCGACTTGACCATGCACGCAACGAATAGCGGGCTCACGAGCCAGCCGTCCAGCCAGGCCCTTACCGATGGCAGGTTCTGCCTTGCAAACCATCCCGGGTCTACCGCGGCGAACTGGCGCACGAAGGGCATCACCGCCAGGTCGGTGGCGCAGGGCGTGGCGCCGCCCAGGAAGGGCGCGCTGTGCAGCCGGGCCTCCAGCGGTTGCAGCAGCACATCCAGCGCCCTGTCACGGTGTGCGTCTGGCGTGAGAGACCCAGGCGCGTAGCGCTGGGGGTATTTCCAGCGGTCCAGATGACGCTTGAAGTCGCCGTCGTTGCGCAGTACCAAATCCAGATTGGCTGGCGACTGCGCCCGCGCCCACCAGCCATGCACATCAGGCACGGCAAGTGCCCAACGCAGGATGTCCCAACTCTCCTCAATCACACTGCCATCGGGCAACTGCAGCACGGGCACCGTCCCCTTGGGCGATATGGCCAGCAAGATGGCTGGCTTATTGCTCAAACTGACCTCCACCGCCTCGAAGGCCCGCCCGGCCTGCAGCAGTGCCATCCGTGCGCGCATCGCATACGGGCAGCGGCGAAACGTGTAGAGCCGCGGCAACTGTGGACTCGGCTGGGCGGATAGTGTGTGCGGCGTCAGTGTCGATGCGTTCATTGGATAGGGTCAGTACAGCGCAACACGTCAACCTGGACCGAGCGCCCAAGCGGATGACGCCAGTTGAGGCCAATGGTCGCACCTCGTCGCTTGGCGCAGTACAGGTGCGAGCGACACGATAACGCGCCCGACGCGAGCCCTTGTCGTTGCTACTGTTCATCGGTCAACAACAAGTAGTGGGGGTTGCCGCCGGTGGAACTACCTGTACTTTGCTGCCGTGATGAACTGAGCAAACGTCTCGCACCAGACGACCACCGCCTTGTACTTGGCAGGTTCGATGCCAGCAGGAATGGGCACTACAAAGTTTTCAAATGTCTTCACGTCGCCGACACGCACCATGCTGCTCTTGAGACGCTTGAAGTCTGCCTCGGTCTCGACGAACTCAGGCGAAAGGTAGAGCTTGTAGTCCGGGCCTGGGGCGAGCCTCCCGGCCAGCGAGATGGCCTTTGAGGCAATGGACACGACGCCTTCACCCCAATGCAATGCGTCACTGTCTTTCAAGTCTCGCTTAAACGTACCCGTGAACTGAACTTCAGATGCTGCTGCCTTCAATTCCTCAGCGGAAGGGGCCGGAGGCGCGATCAATATGGGAAGCGCATAGATACCAGCCGCAAAGCCTGTTGCAGCGAAAGCGCTGTGGGAGGCAACAAGCAGCAGGACTCTTCTTTTATTCATGGGCGCGAGGGGGAGTAAAACAGTGAGTGATGCCGCTGCGTATATGCGTCGAAAGAGCCTTTAGGGTCTCTCCCTCGATTTCCATCGGGGCGCTACCCGTAGCTTTCATCCTGGATAGAAGTTCGATCAAACGGCTGAAATCAGGACCGTCACTTTGATCGCGAGTATGGCATCGCCTGCTCAATGTGCAAGACTGCATAGGGTCGAAACGACTCGTCGGCGCGGGGCGGCTTACGGGCATCGAACTTTCGATGTCGGTCTTCTGCCGATGAATCCTGAGCGCCAGTGGTCGCAACCCGACCCAAAGCAGTCAGCCACCTTCAGTTGAAGCGGTCGCTGAATCGTGTCGGCTGGATCCGTGAGCAGATTTGTGCGGGGAAGAACGTTCGACCGACTCAGGATGTCTGCCGTGCCAGCCACCACTCCGTGCACAGCCCGGCTGCAAGGAGAACTGACACCACAACATCCGCGGTGACCACGCGCGCGATGGCCGCGTTGTAACCGCCTACCCAAAGAGCCACTACAACGAAACTTGCGGCACTGAACAATCCAGCCGCCAGCACCGTCACCCGTAGCTCCGGCATTGCAATGGCCAGCAGCATCAGTATCGCGAGCATGCCAAATAGCAGCGCACGGTGCTGTAGAAGAATGGAGGTGTTCGCGTCCACCACGTCTATGCCATACAGCTTGCCAAGCGCCGCTGTGCCGGTCACACCGGGCACTGGCAACAGATGGATGATGGCCGAGACGAGTAGCGCGATGACGGAAACGTACTTCATTGAATCAAGCTCCATTGTTCGACGTTGAAGGCGGATGAACCTGAGCTGAGGGCCGCTGCATGAGGGCGGCTACCGGCCAACCCGACCTCTGGATTGCCCGGCCGAGCCCAAGGCGCCAAAGGACTGCCGTTCGCGCTGGTAGGCAGTTGCTCGCGTGACACCGCATCGCGGCGGCCAGGCCCACGCATTCATGGGCCCCGCGTTCCACCTAGCGAAGGGAATTCGGTTTCGGTTGCACTGACTGATCGCTGCCTCAGCATACCTAGTCGCCGCGTCATGCTCTCGATCTCGACGCTTTGGCTTGCGATGATCTCTTCGGCTAACTGCCGCGTGACCGGATCGCGGCCGTGCTGTAGAACCAGCCGTGCCATGTCTACAGCGCCTGCATGGTGTGGAATCATCATGGTCAAAAAGTCAAGGTCGGCATTGCCGGTGTAGTCTGGACGGTGCATGGCTTTCATCATCTGCGCCATCGCCTCGTCCATCTCGCGCTGAAAGGCGTTGACAGACGCAGGCATGCCGCCATGCGTACCGTGCGATCCATGCCGGTCCGTCATGCCGTTTGCCCCTTCACACCGACACGCACGTACACCAGGTTGATGCTTTTCTTGTTGCGCAGTGCGCCGGAAGGCAACGCTAGATGCCCCAGCGGAATTTGGGCGATGAAAGTCGGCCGGAAAGGGTCGCTTACGTCAAAAGCGCTGCAAACGGTCTGGCCTGCATTGGGTGTGCCAGGCAGTTCGTCTTGTTCGTGGGCGACGTAGAGCAGCGTATTCTCAGGGTTGGTCCATAAGCCGTGCGCTTCCCGGCCACGACTGAAGAAGGTGCCTGCTACCTTGCGCTGCCCGCCAGCGGCGCTGCGGTCAATGATGGCAATCGGGCTTGAAGCCACACCACCGGGCCCGCCATCATCGATGCGCGCCAAGCTCGCATACACCACGTTGCCGCGAGCATTTCGCACAAATTCGACATGGTTGGGACGCGCGCCCATGCCTAGCGCAACGGTGTCAATGAGATCAAAACCGCCTTGCGTGGAGCGGCAAGACAGCGCATCGGCCAGCTTGTGCGAGAACCACACCTCAGAGCCATCAGGCGTTGTTTTCATGAAGGGGGTGAACCCGGGTTTGTCTTGCGCGCTGATGTCCAGCGTCGTCAAACGCTGCGGCTGGCTGTGACTGTCGGCGCCGGAGTTGACGCTGAACACATCCACTTGAGAGACTTTCTGGCTGGCCACAAAGGCCAGCGTGCCTTCAAGGTTGAACCAGACTTGGGCAGGTCCGTTCAGAGTCGGCAAGAATTGTCGGACAGCGTTGGAGCCTGGGCTATCGGCTCCCTTCAACTGGCGCAGAGCACGCTTCACGTCCACGATGGCGATGCGGTCTTCACCGCGCAGGGTGACCCACAGCTCGCGGCCGTCGCGTGTAAAGGTGGGTTCGTGCGGCTCACGGCCCAACAGCAAACCGCTGCTCAGGCGCTCGGAGTTGGTGGTCGGGCCGGCAGCCGGGTTGGGCGTGTTACCAATGACGCGGCGTTGCTCAGCGTCGATCAGGTAAATGTTGCTCGAGCCGCGGCCACTGGTGGCGAGCAAGCGGCCGTCGGGAGACGGTACAGCGCCGTGGGCGTCTATGCAGCCGTGGTACAGCGGCTTGTGGATCATCGCCGCGTGCGTCGGTGCTACGCCGGCAGTGACGTAGCGAAACGGGGGCCGTGAGTCTTCGTCGAAGCTGGTCAGGTTGATGGTCGATTCGACGGTGTTGGTCTTTGGGTCGATCACGACGAGGGTATTGGAATCCTCGTTGGTGATGAAGACCCGATCACGTGGGTCGATGCCGCTACTGGCGGTTGCAGGGGTTGTTGTCGAGGACCGTGATGGGGTCTGGGCCAGGCTCTGCGTGGCTGGCAGCGCCGAGGTCGCGGCGGCGGCCAGTGGAAACTTGAGAATGTCGCGGCGCTGAGTGCTCATGGATACCTTCGGTGTTCCGAGAAGTGAATGGGTCGTGTCGCATCACAATAGAACGTTCAGAGCCACCAGCAACTGAAGGTGGCGCAGATTGAGGTTGGCGTGTCTGTACCAGTCGAGCCTTGACATGGAATAACATGCCCTTGAAGACATGACCTGACCGTAATGAAAAACGCCTTTTTTAAATAGACGTTATGCCTTTTGGCATCCAGCATCGAGGTCAACACAGAGCAGACCGCGATCGCAGGCGAAGCCAGATCCAATCACCCACAGGAGAACGCATTCATGCCATACGTAGCCATCAACGCACCCGACACATCAGCCCCGCCGCCAAACACCTGGACCAACATCAAGGTCCATACCAATGGGCATTTCTATGTCTCAGGCATGGCGGCGGCCGGCGACAGCATGTATGACCAGGCCAGGAGCACGTTCGAATCCATCCGGCGCACCATTGCAGCGGCGGGCGGCTCCATGGACGACATCATGTCCATGACGATCTTCGTGACCAATCTGGATGAGAACACCGAAGTCTGGCGTGCGCGCAGGGAATTTTTCACCGGGGATTTCCCCGCCTCCACCTTGATCCAGGCCGTACGGGTCGGCTCCCCCAAGGTCTTTCCGCCCATGAGGATCGAAATCAACTGCTCCGGCTACATCGGCGGCAGCCGGTAGACGTGTGCCGATCAG
>JBILSK010000189.1:0-4938 GCA_044372165.1 Burkholderiaceae bacterium
CGTGTTGCCCACCTTTCACATTGCCGGCATGGGCAACCTGGTCATGCCGATCTGGGCGGGCGGCAGGGTAGTGTTCCTGCCCGAGTTCGTGCCGTCACAGGTGATACGAGCGATCGAGCAGCATCGGGTCACGCACAGCTTCATGGTCCCGGCGATGATCCTGTTCGTGATCCAGGCGCCCGAGGCCAGGACCGCCGACTTTTCCTCGCTGCGCGTGATCTCGTATGGCGGCTCCCCGATCAGCGATACCGTGCTGGTGGGCGCCCTCAAGACCCTGCGCTGCGGGCTGTTCCAGGTCTATGGCATGACCGAGGCGCCGCTGCTCACTCAGTTGCCGCCCGAAGACCACGACCCCGACGGCCCGAAGGCGCCCCTGCTGCGCTCGGCGGGCAAGCCGTCGCCGGGTGTGCAGATCCGCATCGTTCGCGGGGCTGATGGATCGACGGCCGCCGAAGGCGAAGTGGGCGAGATCTGGGTGCATACGCTGCAGAACATGCGTGGCTACTGGCGCAATCCGCAGGCCACCACAGACACGTTTCCCGAGGGCAAGCGCGATGGCGTGGGCTGGATGCGTACGGGTGATGCCGGTTACCTGAGGGACGGCTATCTCTTCATTCACGATCGCATCAAGGACATGGTGATCTCGGGCGGCGAGAACATCTATCCGGCCGAGGTCGAGAACACCTTGTCGAAGCATTCGGCGGTACTCGAGTGCGCGATCATCGGCGTGCCCGACGACAAATGGGGCGAGGCGGTCAAGGCCTGCGTGGTCCTCAAGCCGGGCAGTCAGGCCACCGAGCGCGAGATCATCGAATTCATGCGCGAGAACATGGCGCACTACAAGTGCCCCAAGACGGTGGATTTTCTGGACGTGCTGCCGCGCAACCCGACTGGAAAATTGCTCAAGCGCGTCCTGCGCGAGCCCTATTGGGTGGGGCGGGATCGGGCGGTGAGCTGAGGGCGTTCGGCACCGACGCTACGAGAACCGTCAGACGCAGGATGCAGTGATGCCTGGCCGGTCAGCGAATGTCGGTCAGCGCGATCTGTCGATCGGAATCGGCCGCTCGCCCTGCCTGCTACAGTGGCCGCCCAGGCATGCGCAGACGCATGCCTGTCCAGAAACCGAGAGGAGTGGAGCTGCCTTGAAAGCCGCTGTGGGAACCTATGTGGTCGGTGCATATGAGCATCCGACTCGCCTTGCGCCCGACAAGTCTGTCGCGCAACTGCATGCCGAGAGCGCCGTGGGGGCGCTGCGCGATGCGGGCCTGAACCTGTCCGATGTGGACGGCTATTTCTGCGCCGGTGATGCACCGGGCGGCAGCCCGCTGTACATGGCCGATTACCTCGGCTTGAAGCTCAAGTGGTATGACGGAACCGAGTCGGGCGGCTGCTCCTATCTCGCTCACATCGAACATGCTGCCGCGGCGATCGCCTCCGGGCATTGCTCGGTGGCACTGATCACGCTCGCGGGCAAACCGCGCTCCAGTGGTCAGGCCACCGGCACCGCGTTCCGACCGCCACCGACCGACCGGCCCGAGGCCCTGTGGGAGTCGAGCTTTCGGTGGACCATAGGCGGCATCTACGGAATGATGATGCAGCGGCACATGCACGAGTACGGCACCACGCTCGAGCAGCTGGCCTGGGTGAAGGTCGCCGCCTCCCTGCATGCACAGCACAACCCGAACGCCATGCTGCGCAAGCCGCTGACGGTCGAGGATGTGATGAATTCGCCCATCATCTCCGACCCGATCCGTCGGCTGGATTGCTGCGTGATCAGCGATGGCGGCGGCGCACTGGTGCTCACGCGTCCCGAGATCGCCCGCAGCCTGAACCGGCCGCGCGTCAAGCTGATCGGCTGCGGCCAGACCCTGAACACGAACAATGGCGGCTATCTCGACCTCACTCGCACGGGCGCCGAGCGCTCGGGGGCAGCCGCCTTCGCGGAGGCCGGGGTGAAGCCTGCCGACATCGACTACGCCTCGATCTACGACAACTTCACCATCATGGTGATCGAGCAGCTCGAAGACCTGGGCTTTTGCGCCAAGGGCGAAGGCGGCGCGTTCGTGGCCGATGGGGGTCTGGTGTCCGGCACCGGCAAGCTTGCCTGGAACACGGATGGCGGCGGCCTGTGCAACAACCATCCGATGAACCGCGGCGGCATCACCAAGGCCATCGAGGCCGTGCGCCAACTGCGCGGCGAGGCCCATCCGGCGGTCCAGGTGAAGGATTGCAAGCTGGCTCTGGCAGCCGGTCCCGGGCTGGTGCTGGGGGCCGGACATGCCCACGCCACCGTCATCTTCGAGCGGGAGTAAGACCATGAGCGAACCGACAAGCACTGCGGGGTTCGAGCAGGACCCCTTTGTTGCAGCCTTTCCTGAAACCCGCGAGTTCTGGGCGGCGGCCGCCGAAGGCCGCCTGCTGCTCAACACCTGCACCGACTGCGGGCGTGCGCACTGGTATCCCCGGGCGATCTGCCCGCTGTGTGGCAGCACCAAGCTGCACTGGACCCAGGCGAGCGGGCGCGGCACCCTCTACGCCTTCAGCCCGGCGCGGCGTGCCGAGCCCCAGTACACGCTGGCTTATGTGACGCTGGCTGAAGGGCCGACCTTGATGACCAACATCATCGATGCCGACCCCGATTCGCTGCGCATCGGACAAGCGGTCGCGGTCCGCTTCAAGCCATCGAGCGAGGGCCGGATGATGCCCTTCTTTGCGCCGGCCTGAGGCTCGGCACGAACGATCGCGTGGGCGGCTGCTCACGCGGTCGGTGACGGCACCGCTCAGCGCTGCCGTACAAGGCTGTGCAGTCCGAGCGCATTCGCCGACCACCCGTCCGACACGTCTTGCCCCAGACCGGCTGCGCCATGGAAATGTGAGATCCCTTCCCGGTGCTCGCTGTCCATGTTCCGTTTTCACACGTCTTCCTTGCGCACCAAGCGCGGCCACGCGCTGGTGCTGGGTGCCGGCATCCAGGGCATCTCGACGGCGCTGGGTCTCAGCCATGAGGGCTGGTCGGTCACCCTGATCGATCAGGAGTCTGCGCCGATGCGCGGCACCAGCCTGCGTGGCGAAGGCAAGATCCACCTGGGTTACGTCTACGCGAAGGACAGCTCGCTGCGAACGGCGCGCCGCATGGTCGACAGCGCGGTGTCGTTTGGCGAGGTGCTGTCCGAGTGGCTGCCGGAGCTGCCGTCCTGGAACGCATTGCGCTCCCCGGGCTTCATCTACGCGGTACCGCGCGATTCAATGGTCGCCCCGGACGCCTTGCAGGCGCACTACGCGCAGGTCGACGACCTGCTGGCTGCGCGACTGTCCGATTCGCGGTCAAGCGCGTATGTCGGCGATCACCTGCCGGCGCGCGTGCAGCGCCTGGCCGATCCGCAGGCGGCCGGTTTCGGGCCCGACATCGTGGCGGCGTTTCGAACGCCCGAGGTGGCGCTCGATCCGACCCGACTCAGGCGAGCCTTGCTCGATGCGCTCTTGCAGCGCAATGTCAGCCTGCGCATGGGCTGGCGGGTGACTGCGGTCGAGCGTCGCTCCCATGGCATGCGGGTGCTGACCACGCGAGCCGATGGTGTGTGTCACGCGCTGGACGCCGATGTGGTGGTCAATTGCCTGTGGGCCGGCAGGCTGGCCGTCGATGCGAGCCTGGGCATCGCGCCGCAGCGTCCCTGGTCCTACCGATTGAAGTACGCCTTGCACGGTCACTTGCCGCACGGGGCACGGCTGCCGACCACCACGCTGGTGCTGGGGCCCTATGGCGATCTGGTGCACTGGCCGGATGGCCGGTGCTATCTGTCCTGGTACCCGGCCTGCATGTCGGCCTGGAGCGACGCACTGGATGTACCCGAGGCCTGGCGCGCGTGCGTGGCAGGCGAGCCCTCCGCGGCGGAACGTCAACGCCTGATCGCGGCATCCTTGCCTGCGATGGATGCCCTGTTGCCGGGTGCAGCAGCCCTGCACGTTGAGTGCGTGGCAGCCGGTGTCATCGTGGCCTGGGGCGACACCGACATCGACAACCCGAGCAGTGCGCTGCATCGTCGCGATGAGATCGGCGTGTACGAGCACGGTGCCTATCTGTCGGTGGATACCGGCAAGCTCACCTGCGCGCCGCATTTCGCGCGGCAGGTGGTGGCTGCGCTGGCCGGTCGCGCGCTTGCGGCCGTGGCGTGAACACGGCGGACGCGGCGGCCCCGGCGATGCAGATCACGGTTGCGATCGCCTTGCATGCCTCGTCGCGATGGGTCGACACCATCGTGGCCAATGTACGGGCATTGCCGCCGCTGGTCACCGAAGTGATTGTGTCCGATCGCAGCTGTGTCGATGACGCCGCGCGGCAAGTGCGCGCGCGCCTGGCCGACGATCCTCGGGTGCGGGTGATTGCCGAGGCCTCGGGATGGGGCTGGGAGAGGCATTACCAGTGGCTCATCGAGCAGGCGCGTGGCGAGTTTTTCATGTGGATGCCACACGACGATTACTTTCCGTCCGACTGGGTGCCCTGCCTGGCCGAGACCCTGCAGGCCCACCCACATGCCTGGCTTGCGTTCGGGCGCATCGAGCTGGTCGAGATCGATGGCCGTACGCCCACTGCGCTGCCGGACATGAACGTGTATTCGCCCGGGCCGGTCACGACGCGTCAGGCGGTAGACGCATTGATCGCAGCCAGGATGGGGGTGCCCTTCAGAGGGCTGTGCCGAAGGCAACCCATTCTCGAGGCCGGCATTCGAATGCGTGCCTGGCGGTGGTACCGGGGCGCCGATCAGCTGTGGAATCTCGCGGTGGCCGTACGCGGCGGCATGGTTCATGACCCGCGCACGACGACCCGAAAGCGGATGTTTGCAGAGAGCCTAAGTGCCGGATTCAGCACGCCTTCCTGGGGTCGTACCTGGCATGCGCTGCGACAGATTCCCCTCGGGGGCACCGCCCATGCGCGGCTGC
>JBILSK010000003.1:0-15611 GCA_044372165.1 Burkholderiaceae bacterium
GTGATCACATGGTCACCCGGCTTCACGTAGGTCACATCGCGACCCACGGCCTCGACGATGCCGGCCGATTCATGCCCGAGGATGGCCGGTGCCGGCCAGGGCCACTTCCCTTCCATGAAGTGCAGATCGCTGTGACACAGCCCGGCCGCAGCGGTGCGGATCAGCACCTCACGCGGCGCAGGCTTGTTGATCTCCACCTCCTCGATGGTCAGTGGCTGATTGGGTGCGTGAAAGACGGCAGCTTTCATGGGCAAGGTCTCCTCGGGTGTCGAATGTCGGCCAAGAATGCCCGATCAGCCCGGAATGCGCACGGGCAAACGGGTGAATCCGTGCACGAAATTGGATTGCACGCGCTCGGGCTTGCCGACCAGCTCGATCGAGGGGAAGCGCTTGAGGATCTCCTCCCAGAGAATCTTGAGCTGCAGCTCGGCCAGTCGGTTGCCGACGCAACGGTGCACCCCGAAGCCGAAGGAAATGTGCTGCCGGGGTCGCGCGCGGTCGATGATGAACTCGTCGGCGCGCTCGATGGCCTCCTCGTCCCGGTTGCCCGAGAGGTACCACATCACCACCTTGTCGCCTTTGCGGATCTGCTTGCCGTTGAGCACGAAGTCCGCGAGCGCCGTGCGCCGCATGTGGGCCAGCGGCGTGGTGTAGCGGATGATCTCGGGAACCATGCTGTCGATGAGCGCCGGATTCGCGCGCAGCTTGGCCCATTCGCCCGGGTTCGTCATCATGCCCAGCAGGCCGCCGGACATCGAGTTGCGAGTGGTGTCATTGCCGCCGACGATCAGCAGGATGACATTGCCCAGGAACTCCATGGGCTTCATGTTCCGCGTGGCCGGCGAATGCGCCAGCATCGAGATCAGATCGTTGCGCGGCGGGGCATTGACCCGCTCGTTCCAGAGCCGGGTGAAATAGGCCAGACATTCGCCCAGGACCGCGGCACGCTTGGCTTCGGTATCGATAGCCGTACCTGAATTCAGGTCGACCGTGGCGACATCGGACCAGTAGGTCAGCAGATGGCGGTCTTCGAAGGGGAAATCGAACAGGGTCGCCAGCATGCGGGTCGTCAGTTCGATGGAGACTTTCTCGACCCAATTGAAGGTTTCGTTGCGCGGCAGGCTGTCAAGCACACCCTGGGTCCGCTCGCGGATCGTGGCTTCCATCGCTGCAAGGTTGCCGGGCGCCACGATCGGGCTCACCGTCTTGCGCTGATCGTCGTGCAGGGGCGGGTCCATGGCGATGAACGAGGGGCGCCGGAATTCCATCGGAATGTCGCGGATCGTGATGCCCCCTTCCCAGACATCCGAGGAGAACACGGTGTGGTTCACCTCGACCTGCATGATGTCCTTGTACCGGGTCACCGACCAGTAGGGTCCGTAGGCACTTTCGGCGCAGTAGTGCACCGGATCCTCGCGGCGCAGCCGAGCAAAGAGCTCGCCCACGGTGTCGTCACGAAAGCCCTTTGGATCGCTGACATCGATCTTGTCCAGGGCAATGGACTGCGAAGGCTTGAGCGTGGTCGTCTCCATCACGGAACCTTTTCGGGTTGTTCTCGACGCGCTGGAACTGGCGCAGTCGGGGGGGTCGGGGATTTTCAGAATTCCGATTCGAAAATTCGGCGTGCGCACCGATGCTAGGGACAAAGACTGGAATCGGTCAAGCGGGGCACTTGAACGGTCGTCGACGACAGGCGCAAGGGCACTCCCTTATCATCGAGTCGAATCATCGATCGACCCGGCTCACCCTTTCATTCCGACTGGAGACTTGCCCGATGAGCGTTCGCGCCTACGACTGGATCGCCCACCACGCCCGCAACACCGGTACGGCACTGGCCACCGTGGACCTGGGCGAGCAGCGTCGCCTCAGCTACGCGCAGCTCCACGAGCGGGTCGGCCGCCTGGCGGCCTGGCTGCACTCACAGGGTGTGGGCAAGGGCGATCGGGCAGCCATCCTGGCGCAGAACTGCACCGACTTCTTCGAACTGCAATTCGCCTGCGGCAGGCTCGGTGCGATCTTCGTACCGCTGAACTGGCGCCTGACCGTGCCGGAACTGCGCTTCATCGTGGGTGATGCCGCACCTCGCGTCCTGATTCACGATCCCGAATTCGGCGACACCGCGACGGCCCTGCTGCAAGCGGTCAATGGGCTGCGGCTGCTGGAGCGGCGCGGCCCGGCCAGCGCCTACGAGCGCGCACTGGCCGACAGCACGCCCTTGCCCCCGGCGCAGTGGGCCGGCGCCCGGCACGACGACGTGTCGACCATCATGTACACCTCTGGCACCACCGGTCAGCCGAAGGGCGCAATGATCACCCACGGCATGACCTTCTGGAACGTGGTCAATCTCGGTGGCCCCGCCGAAGTCAGCCATTCGAGCGTGTTCCTGTGCGTGTTGCCGCTCTTTCACACCGGCGGCCTCAACTGCTACTCCAACCCGGTGTTTCACGCCGGCGGCACGGTCATCGTGCCCAGGGTGTTCGAACCGGGCGAGGCGCTGGCGATCATCGGCGATCCGCAGGTCGGACTCACCCACTTTTTCGGGGTCCCCGCCCACTATCAGTTCATGCTGCAGCACGAGCGCTTCGCCGAGGCAGATCTGTCCCGTCTGCAGGTCGCCGGCGTGGGCGGCGCACCGATGCCGGTGCCTCTGCTCGAAGCCTGGCTGTCGCGCGGTGTCGCCCTCATCCAGGGCTACGGCATGACCGAGACCAGCCCGGCCGTGCTGGCACTGGACCGGCGAGACGCAGCCCGCAAGATCGGCGCGGCCGGTCTGCCCGTGCTGCACACCGAGGTGCGAATCGTCGATGAGCTCGGCGCGGACGTGCCCGCCGGGGAGATGGGCGAATTGTGGGTACGCGGCCCGAACATCACCCCAGGCTACTGGAATCGTCCCGACGCCAACGCCAGCTCCTTCACCGACGGATGGCTGCATACCGGCGACGCCGCGCGCGTCGACGAAGAAGGCTTCTACTACATCGTCGACCGAACCAAGGACATGTATATCTCCGGTGGCGAAAACGTCTATCCCGCCGAAGTCGAAAGCGTGCTCTATCAGTTGCCGGAGCTGGCAGAAGCAGCTGTCATCGGCATCCCGGACGAACGCTGGGGCGAGGTCGGCATGGCGATCGTGGTCGTCAAGCCCGGCATGGCGCTGAGTGCGGAACAGGTGATCGACCACTGTCGGGAGAATCTGGCCCGCTTCAAGTTGCCCCGTACCGTGACCTTCATCGAAGCCTTGCCACGCAATGCGACCGGCAAGGTTCACAAGCCGACCCTGCGCCAGCAATACCGCCCCAAGGCGGCCTGAGCGAGCGGCGCCGAGCCCGACCCTGCGAACCGGGGTCGGTTCCGGAATTGCCGCAAGCGTGGCCCTGACGCCGGCCTGCGACCGAGTCGGACGACGAAGGCCGGTATCGTGCAGGCTCATGCTCGGCGTCTGGCGCGCGATCGCGCCGGTGCCGAACCTCTCTCATCGAACCGTCGAACAAGGAGCATCAACCCATGGCCACCATCAAGATCGAAGCTGCCGTGACCGGCAAGGTCTGGAAGATCGAGAAGCAGCCCGGCGACCAGGTCGCCGTCGATGAGGCCATCGTCATCCTCGAGTCGATGAAGATGGAAATTCCAGTCGAAGCGACCTCTGCCGGGACCGTGCGGGAGATCAAGGTGGCCGAGGGAGACAGCGTGACCGAAGGCCAGGTAGTGGTGATCATCGAGAGCTGAGGTCGCCGACGAACTGGGCGGTCGTGAGCCAGGGCCGCTCGGATTTCAGCGTGTCGTATCGCTCGCGCTCTGCGGCACTGATTACGCGCAGCGGCTGAGGCCGATCGGTCATCGACCCCTTCACACCGAGGTCTGGAAAGCGCCCTACCAGCAGCCGCGATGCCTTGACCGAATCGGGGGCCTGAAGCAGTGTGCCGCCCATGTAATGACAGGTTCCGGTCACGACAAGCCCGGCATTGATCGAGAACGCGTCGGACAGCACACCGCACTGGTAGCGGATGTAGCCGCCCGCTCGCCTGAACACGAAGCGACGGACCTGCGCCCGGTCACCCTGGACATCGAATTCGATTTCATAGTCCTGCGAGCTGCCGAAGAATCGCCGCCCCTTGAGCTGGGCCAGCGATTCAGGCCGATCCGGTGAGTCGACGCCCGGCATGACGAGCGGCGAGACTTCCTGTGCCGCCACGGGTGAGAGATCGGCAAACTGCTCGGTGGTGAGCGAACCGGCCCCCTTCATGAGCGCCCAGGCGGGTCGCGCGGCGACGTCCAGGATACGGATCGGTTCCGAGCCCAGGGCGCCGGTGGCGTCGACCACCAGGACCGGCAGCTGCCCGCGAATGCCGCGAGGCGCATAGCTCAACCACTGCGGCAAGCGCCCCTGCGCGACACTGCAGGCCGCCGACACATTGAGCTGGGCATCGATCGAGAAGCTGTCCCCGGAGGGCCCGCAGCTCAGTGTTGCCTGTGCATCGGCGCGGTTCAACTGCAGGTTGCGCACAAGGCCGCGACCGCCGACCACCTCGAACTCGATCGAGTAGTTGGTCGACACCCCGAAGTATCGTCGACCTTCGAGGGGCCGCAGCCGGGCCGCCCCCTCAGGGGCCGATGCCGGCTCGGGCATCACCCGTCGCACCGTCTCGGTTCCGGTGCCGGCTGTGACCAGCGCGGTCATCACAGGCACGGGCGTCGCCGCTTGCGGAGGAACCGAATACCGATCGCGACGACTGCGCGCGAGCAACACGAAGCGCCCCTCGGGAAACTGGCTCAGGTAGGCGTCGTAATCGGCCGCATCACGCGAGCTGCGGATCGCCTCCCAGTAGGCCAGCTCGACGGCGAGCTCGCCATTGGCCGACAAGACTGCCTTCGGTGCGCCAAGCGGGGTCGCCTGCGCCACGACCGGCAGCGGCGCACTGCCCAGCAGACCCGCCAGCACGGCCCCGACCATCCACGGTGTCGCCGCTAAAGCGCCGACCACTTTCATCTCGTTCATCTGAAG
Source organism: Burkholderiaceae bacterium (assembly GCA_044372165.1). Classification (GTDB taxonomy): domain Bacteria; phylum Pseudomonadota; class Gammaproteobacteria; order Burkholderiales; family Burkholderiaceae_E; genus UBA4615. The sequence goes on from JBILSK010000003.1 coordinate 5,000, forward strand.
CTCTCCTCCTCGTGCCGCCCGGGCAATGCGCCCTGGCGACCGATCGATGGTAGGACCACTGCCGATGGACGGAACGGAACGCCGGGCATTTCGTTTGCGACCCCACACCTTTGGCGCGGCAATCGCCATACCTGTTCCCCCTGGCGATTGCGCGGTAACCTCCACCTTGACCGGTGCATCGGTGCGCCCCTGCTGCGACCGATGACGCACGGATCCACACACATCCAGGGAGATCCCGCATGAATTCGCATGAGCTCGTCATTCGAGGCGCCACCGTGATCGACGGCACCGGCGCGCCCCGCCGCCAGGCCGATGTGGCGGTCGATGCCGGTCGTATCACCGTGGTCGGTCAAGTCTCGGGACGCGGCCACCGCGAGGTCTCGGCCGACGGACTGCTGCTGACGCCTGGCTTTGTCGACATTCACACCCACTACGATGGCCAGTCGACCTGGGACCGGCAGCTCGCGCCGTCGAGCTGGCACGGTGTCACGACGACCGTGATGGGCAATTGCGGCGTGGGCTTCGCGCCGGTCTATCCCCAGCACCGCGATCGCCTGATCGAGCTGATGGAAGGCGTCGAGGACATTCCGGGCACCGCGCTGCACGAAGGCCTGCCCTGGAGCTGGGAGACCTTTCCGCAATACCTGGACTTCCTCGACTCGCTGCCCCGTGACATCGACCTGGGCACGCAGGTGCCTCATGCCCCGATGCGCGTGCATGCGATGGGCGATCGCGCGATCGCCCGCGAGCCGGCCACGCCCGACGAGATCGCCCGCATGGCGCAGATCGCCGGCGAAGCGATTCGTGCCGGTGCGCTGGGCTTTTCTTCCTCGCGCCACATCAATCACAAGAGCATCAATGGCGAGCCCGTCCCCACGCTGCGGGCCGAGACCGACGAGCTGCTGGCCATTGCCCGGGCGGTTGGACGCGAGGGCGGGGTGCTGCAGTTCGTGAGCGACCAGCTGCACAAGCAGGAGGAACTCGACCTGCTCGAGCGCCTCGGCCGCGAATCGGGCACCGCGGTGTCGGTGTCGGTGGCGCAGTTCGATGGCCGCCCGGACATGTGGAAGGACACGCTCGATCACTGCGAGCAGGCCAGCCGACGCGGCGTGACCATGCGCGGCCAGGTCGCCGCCCGAGCCGTGGGCCTGCTGCTGGGCCTGGATGTGACGCTGAACCCCTTCATGTACAGCCCGGCCTACAAGGCGATCAAGGATCTGCCGCTCGCCGAGCGCGTGGCGCGCATGCGCGATCCGCAGGTGCGACGCGCCATCATCGACGGCAACCAGGTCGACAAGAAAGGGCTGCTGGGCAGCCGGATGATCGACACCTTCGACGTCATGTTCCAGCTCGGCGATCCGCCCAACTACGAGCCGGATCCCTCGACCTCGGTGGCAGCCGTTGCCCAGCGCGAAAATCGCTCGCCGCTTGAGGTCGTGTACGACTGGCTGCTCGTGCGCGATGGCCGTGCGCTCATCTACACGCCCTCGCTCAACTGGAGCGGCAAGAACCTGGACGTGGTGCGCCAGATGCTGCTCAGCCCCTATGCGGTGCCGGGCCTGTCAGACGGCGGCGCGCATGTCGGCAGCATCTGCGACGTGAGCTTCCCGACCACCCTGCTGCAATGGTGGGGTCGGGACCGTCCGCAGGGTCGGATTCCGCTTGAGCTGCTGGTCGCGCGCCAGAGCCGCTCCACCGCGATGCTGGTCGGTCTGCATGACCGGGGCCTGATCACCCCGGGCGCCAAGGCCGACTTCAACCTGATCGACTTCGAGCGGCTGCAGCTGCATGCTCCCGAAGTCGTTCGCGATCTGCCCGCCGGCGGGCGTCGCCTGATCCAGCGCGCTCAGGGCTATCGGCACACCTTCGTCAACGGCGTCGAAATCCAGGCCAATGGCGAGTCGACCGGCGCCACCCCGGGTCGATTGGTGCGCGGCGCCAAGGTGCTGACCGCAGTGTGACCGACACCCCGGCACCCCCAGGCCCGGCCCTCTTCCGGGCCCGGGGCCTGAGCAAGGTCTATCGCACGGGCGAGATCGAGGTGCACGCGCTGCGCGAGGTGGACCTGGACATCGCGAAAGGCGAGTTCGTGGTGCTGCTGGGGCCCTCGGGCAGCGGCAAGTCGACGCTGCTGAACATCCTGGGCGGGCTGGATGTCCCCAGCTCGGGCGATGTGTCCTTTGCCGACCATCAACTCACCGGCGCCGACGACGACGCGCTCACGACGTATCGCCGCCAGCACGTCGGCTTCGTCTTCCAGTTCTACAACCTGATCCCCAGCCTCACGGTTCGCGAGAACATCGCGCTGGTCACTGACATCACCGAGCATCCGATGCCGGTCGACGAGGCGATCGAGCGGGTGGGGCTGACACCGCGACGCGACCATTTCCCGGCGCAACTTTCCGGGGGCGAGCAGCAGCGCGTGGCCATTGCCCGCGCCATTGCCAAGCGTCCCGACGTGCTGCTGTGCGACGAGCCGACCGGTGCGCTGGACTACCCGACCGGGCGGCGCGTGCTGGAGGCGATCGCTGCGGTCAATGCCGAACTCGGCACCACCGTGATCGTGATCACCCACAACGCGGCCATCGCGCAGATGGCTGATCGCGTGATCTACCTGGCCGGCGGGCGGATCGTGCGCATCGAAACCAACTCGATCAAGCGCACGGCGGCCGAGCTGTCCTGGTGACGGGCGCGCGCCTGGCCGCATGACGATGAAGGCGCTCGATCTCAAGCTGCTGCGCGATCTTCGCCACCTGTGGAGCCAGGCGATCACGATCGCTCTGGTGGTGGCCAGCGGCATCGGTGGCTTCATCGCCAGTCTGTCGGCGGTCGACTCCCTGATCCATGCGCGCGAGCAGTTCTACGAACAGGCGCATTTCGCGCAGGTCTTCGCCGATCTCACTCGCGCCCCGGCGGCTCTTGCCCAGACTCTGCTCGAGCTGCCCGGCGTGGCCGATGTGCAGACCAGCATCGAGCGTCATGTGCGCATCGACCTGGCGGGCCGCGACGATCCGATCACCGGGCGTCTGATCGGGCTGGACGCACGCCATCCGCCGCGCCTGAACCAGGTCGTGGTGCGCAGCGGACGCGCGCCCGACCCCACGCGACAGCCCTCTTCGGATGCCGCCATCGAGGCCCTGGTCTCGGAAGGCTTTGCGCAGGCCCATGGGCTGCAACCCGGCGACGAGGTCGGCGCGCTGATCAACGGGCGGCAACGCACACTGCGCCTCACCGGGATTGCCGTGTCCCCGGAGTACGTGTTTGCCGGCCTGTATGGCATGCCGGACCCCAAGGGCTTCGGCGTGTTCTGGATCGATCACGAGGTGCTGGCCGCCGCGGCGGATATGCGTGGCGCATTCAATCACGTGGCTGTGCGCCTCGCGCCGCAGGCGCGCGAGGAAGCCGTGATCGATGCCCTGTCACGCCAGCTCGAACCCTGGGGGGGACGCCCGCCCTACGGCCGCACTGACCAGCCCTCGCACCACATGCTCGACATGGAAGTCCGCGAGATGCGTCTGCTGGGCACCGTGCTGCCGGCAATCTTCGCGGTGGTCTCGGCCTTCCTGCTCAATGTCGTGATCTCCCGACGAGTCGCCACCCAGCGGGAATTGATCGCCGCCCTCAAAGCCCTGGGGTATGACAACCGCGCGATCGCCCTGCACTACCTCAAACTGGTCGCCCTGATCACGGCGCTGGGCCTGGTGATCGGACTGGCCGCAGGCAACGAGTTCGGGCGTCGCTTCACGCAGCTGTACGCCGAGTTCTTTCACTTCCCGGTCTTCGAGCATCGCCTGGCGCCCTGGCTGGTCGTACTGGGGGTGGCTGTGACCCTGACCACCGCGATCGCAGGCACCCTGCACGCGATCTGGTCCACGGTACGACTGCCGCCCGCTGCGGCCATGCAGCCCCCGGCACCGGCCCATTTCGAGCCGACCTGGATCGAGCGACTGGGGCTGCGTCTGCCCAGCCCGGCGATCGGCATGATCCTGCGCAACATGGGTCGAAGACCCTGGCGAACGGCCCTGTCGATTGCGGGCGTGGCCGCTGCGATCGGCATCGTGGTGCTGGGGAATTTCGTGCGCGATGCCATCGAGTCGATCGAGCACTCGGCGTTCAGCCTGGCGATGCGAGGCGATCTGATGGTCGCGATGATCGAACCGACAGATGACTCGGCCCGCCATGACCTGGCGCGCCTGCCCGGCGTGATTGCCGTCGAGTCGCAACGCGACCTGGCGGTCCAGTTTCGCAACGGCCCTCATGTGGAGCGCGGCCGCCTGCAGTCGCTCGTGGCCGAGCCGGAACTGCGGCGCCTGATCGACGTGGACGGCAACGAAATCGCGCCACCGGTCGATGGCCTGCTCATGACCGATCGTCTGGCCCGCAAGCTCGGGCTGGTCACGGGCGACCTGGTCCAGGTCGAACTGATCGAGCAACCGGGCCGCATCCGCTCGGTCATGCTGGCCGGAACCGTGCGCGACATGATGGGGCTCAATGCCTACATGGAACGCCGCGCAATCAATCGCCTGGCCGGCGAGGGCGACGTGAGCTCCGGATACTCGCTGGCGCTCGAGCGCGGCGCCGAGAGCACCACGCTGGCCGCCATCCGAGCCGCCCCCCGGCTGGCAGGCGCCTTCAGCAAGGCGACCCTGCGCGCCAACATGCAGGCCGTCAGCGGGCGCAACATCCGCATCATGAGCACTGTCATGACGGTCTTTGCCACGGTCATCGCAGTCGGGGTGGTGTACAACCATCTGCGAATCGCCCTGGCCGAACGCGCCTGGGAACTGGCCAGTCTGCGCGTGCTCGGATTCACTCGAGGCGAGGTCTCTGCCCTGTTGCTGGGCGAAACCGCCATCGGTCTGGCGGTGGCCTTGCCTCTGGGGATGCTGGCCGGCTTCGGCATGGTGCATGGCGTGGCGCAGATGCTGGCCACGGACCAGTTTCTGTTCCCGGTGGTGATTCGCCCCCGCACCTACGCCCTGGCGGCGGCCAGCGTCATGCTGGCGGCCGCGGGCAGTGCGGCGATCGTGCGTCGGCGGATCGATCGCCTCGATCTCGTTGCCGTCCTCAAGACGAGGGAGTGAATTCGGATGAAACGCAAGACAGTGCTCTGGTCGGCGGTGGTCGCCGCGGTGGCTGCAGCCGCGCTGGGGTGGGCGTTTGCCCCGCGTCCGACCGAGGTCGACACTGCCGCCACGGTCACCGAACGCTTCGAATCCGGCATCGAGGAAGACGGTCGCACCCGGCTTCGCGAGCGCTATGTGATCTCGGCCCCGGTGGCCGGTCGCCTCAATCGAATCACCTTGCGCGAAGGCGATCCGATCGAGGCCGGCATGACGATCGCGACCCTGACGCCGGCGCTGCCGGTGCTGCTCGACGAGCGTGCCCGTCAATCGATGAGCGCGCGGGTCGAGGCGGCTCGCGGGGGCGTCGCTCGCGCGCAGGCGCGGATCGAGCGCAGCCGAGTCGCCCTGCAACAGGCGCGCACCGACCTGGCGAGCACCGAGCAGCTGGCCAGCCGCGGCTTCGTCGCAGCGACTCGACTGGAGTCGCTGCGTCTGGCCGAGCGGGCAACGCGCCGCGAACTCGATGCGGCCGTGGCCGAACACGACATCGCCACCCACGACCTCGAGCAGGCGCGGGCCGAGCTGTCGGCAGGCCGTCCTGAAGGCAGCCCCGGGAATCCGGCGCGCGCGCCGTTTGCCGTGCGCGCACCCGTGCCGGGGCGGGTACTGCGTGTGGCTCAGCCCAGCGAAGTGAACGTGGCGCCCGGCACGCCGCTGATGGAGATCGGCGACATCGGACAGCTCGAGATCGTGGTGCCGCTGCTGACCACCGATGCCCTGCAGATCCGACCGCAAGACCGGGTGATCATCGACCGCTGGGGCGGCCCGAACGCACTCGAAGGACGCATTGCCCGCATCGAACCGGCCGCCTTCACCAAGGTCTCGGCACTCGGTGTGGAAGAGCAGCGGGTGAACGTGATCGTGACCATCACCAGCCCCCACGAGCAGTGGTCTTCATTGGGCGATGGTTATCGGGTCAGCCTGAAAATCGTGAATGTCGCCCAGGACGCAGCCCTACAGGTGCCCGTCAGTGCCGTGTTTCCGCTGCCGGCGCCCGCCAACCCGCCCATGGGCGTCTTCCTGCTCGAGTCCGGTCGTGCCCACCTGCGCGCGGTGCGCCTGGGGGCCCGCAACGGCACGCGGGCCTGGGTCACGGAAGGCCTGAAGACGGGCGACACCGTGATCGTCTATCCGCCACCGTCCTTGCGGGAGGGCGACCGGGTCACGCCCCGTCGCACCCCCGCGACATCAGGTTGAGCCCGCGCGGATACGCAGCCGCTGCAGGACCATCAACCCACCCCAGGTCGCTCCAGCCACCGCAACCGCCAGGCCGAGGCTGCCTGCATCGGGCAGCGCGAACCGGAACACCCTTCGGGCGGGCTCGAACGCCATGACCAGCGCCAGCAGCCCGGTGGTGGCGAGCACGATCTGCCAGAAGAGGGGATTGCGCCGGCGCAGCGACGCAAGCAACGAACCTCGCAAGGATCGGTTGGCCAGCACCAGGCCGAAATTGGCCAGGACGAGCGACATGAATGCAGCCGCGCGCGCCTCATCCGGGGGCACGCTTCGGGCGAGCTGCCAGGCATAGAAGGCCCCTACCGCGAGCAGCGCCAAGGCACCTGCCGCCAGACTCCAGGCAAAGAGCGCTCCGTCGAGCAGGGGTGCCGCGGGATCGCGGGGGGGCCGGCTCATGAGGTCGTGCTCCTCCGGTTCGGCCTCGAAGACCACCGAGGACACCGGATCGATGATCAGCTCCAGGAAGGCCACGTGCATCGGCGAGAACAGCAGCGGCAAGCCGAATAGCAAGGGCAGCAGCGACAGCCCGGCGATCGGCACATGCACCGAGAAGACGAAACCCATGGCCTTGCGCAGGTTGTCGTCGATGCGCCGGCCCAGTCGGACCGCCTGCACGATGGAGCCGAAATCATCGTCCAGCAGCACGATGTCAGCCGCCTCGCGCGCCACATCGGTTCCGCGCCCCCCCATCGCAATGCCGATGTGAGCGGCCCGCAAGGAGGGCGCATCGTTCACGCCATCGCCGGTCATGGCCACCACCTGGCCCGAGGCCCGCAGTGCCTCGACGATGCGCAGCTTCTGCTCGGGCATGATGCGCGCAAAGACGTGGGTTGATTCCGCGCGAACGGCCAGCTCGTCCGCGGTCATCCCGGTCAGCTCATCGCCGGACAGCACATCGTCGCTGGCCGCGATGCCGGCCTGCTGCGCGATCGCGCGCGCGGTCGCCGGAAAGTCGCCAGTGATCATCACCACCCGGATACCGGCCTCCCGGCACAGGCGCACCGCCTCGGGCACGCCCTCGCGCAGAGGGTCAGCGAGGGCCACCAGACCGACGAACTCGAACGCGATCTCGCGCTGCGAGGCAGGCCAGGGCACCCCGTCCGCCAACCGGGCCTGCGCCACACCCAGCACCCGCATGCCGCGCGTCGCCATGGATTCGGCGGCCACTCGCACCGCGGCCACGCCGGCTGCGTCCAGGCGGCACAGCGTGCAAATCGCCTCCGGCGCGCCCTTGGCCGCGGCCTGGATGCCCGGCACACCCGGCTCTCGCCACAGATGCGACATGGCGAGCAGCTCGCGCGACAAGCTGTACTCGTGCACCAGCTCGGCCGCACGCATCCGTGCCAGCACGGGCGCGGCCTCGCGCGCGGCCAGATCGACGAAGGCCCGCTCCATCGGGTCGACCGGCTCGCGCTCGCTCGCCAGCACACCAATCTCCAGCAAGCGCAGCATCGCCTCGCCCTGCGGGCCATCGGCCGATGCGGTCTCGAAAGACAGCCCCTGCGGGCCGGAGGGTGTGCGCGTCACGGCGGCCAGCTCGGCGATCCGCATCCGATTGACCGTCAAGGTGCCGGTCTTGTCGGTACACAGCACGGTTGCCGCCCCGAGCGTCTCGATGGCCGCCGCACGGCGGGTCAGCACGCGCTGTCGCGACAGGCGCCAGGAGCCCATCGCCATGAAGACCGTGAGAATCAGCGGCAGCTCCTCGGGCAGCATGGCCATGGCCAGCGTGATGCCCGCCAGCAGCCCCTGCAGCCATTCACCTCGGGTCCAGCCATACAAGCCCCAGGCCAGCAGACTCAGGGCCAGGCCGACCCCGGCGAGCAGTCGCACCAGGCGGCGGACCTGCTGCTGCAGCGGTGATGCGGCCGGCGCAATCGCGGCAATCGCTTGCCCGAGCCGTCCGACCTCGCTGCGAGGCCCCGTGGCCAGCACCTCGGCGACACCCTGGCCGCCCACCACCAGCGTGCCGCTGAACACCCAGGGCAGCCCGTCGCCGCCCGGGCGAGGCGACGTCTGCTCGTGCGCGGCCGGGATGTGCGCTGCGTCAGCCCGTGCCAGCTTGCTGACCGGCACCGACTCGCCGGTCAGCAGCGACTCGTCGGCCTTGAAATCGCTGGCCTCGAGCAGGATGGCATCGGCAGGCACCCGGTCGCCCTCGACCAGCACCAGTCGATCGCCGACCACCACCTCGCGCCCGGCAATGCGCAGGCGCTGGCCATCCCGAACCACCAGCGCGCGCGGGCTGGCAAGGTCACGCAAGGCTTCGATCACCCGCTCGGCGCGACGCTCCTGGAGCACCGTAATGGCCGCGGTGATGGCCACGAAGGTGAGCAGCATGAGCGCTTCGGCTCGATCGCCGAGCGCCACGTAGATCAGGCCGGCCACCGCCAGCAGCTGCAGCATCGGCTCGCTCGCCACTTCAAGCGCGATGCGCCACGCGGTGCGCCGACGCGGCGCTTCAAGCTCGTTGAAGCCGTCCCGGGCCAGGCGCTCGGCCGCCTGCGCGGCACTCAACCCGCCCTGTTCGGGGCGCACCGACTCTGTAACAGGTGATACCACCTGACTCAGCTCCCACCGTCCCCCGGTGGCCTGACGAAGGCAGGCGGATCATAGGCTCGGTGCGCGGGGGCTGCGGCATCGAATCGCTCGATCTGCACCAGGCAAGTCTGCGCCGCACAGCCTTGCGACAGGGATGACGCGCCAACATCCCGGGTCAGCGTGTTCGGATTGCCGTGCAGGTCCAGGCCGGCTGGATCGCCCGGACTCACCGGGTCCCACCAGGCGCCGGTCGACAGCTTGACCACGCCGGGATGCAAGCCTGCCACCAGCCGCGCACCGGCCAGGCACGCGCCGCGATCGTTGAACACCCGCACCAGGTCGCCGTCGGCAATGCCGCGCGCACGGGCATCCTCGGGATGGATCTCGATCGGTTCGCGTCCGGCCACCTTGTTGGCCCGGCTGTATGACGAGTGGTCGAGCTGGCTGTGCAACTTGGTGTGCGGCTGATCGGACAGCAGGTGCAGGGGAAAGCGGGTCGCGAGCGGGCTGCCCAGCCATTCGGTGGGCTCGAACCAGGTCGGATGGCCCGGGCAATCGGCATAGCCCCAGGACGCGATGCGCTCGGAGAAGAGTTCGATGCGACCGCTCGGCGTGCCCAGCGGATGAGCCGTCGGGTCGGCCCGAAACTCGGCAAAGCCCACCACCGGGCGATCGTTGGCCGGAAGACGCACGCCGCCGCTCGCCCAGAAGGTGTCGAAGTCGGGCAGCTCGACCGTCGCCGCCGCCTTTTCACGCGCCCCCTCGTACATCCAGCGCAGCCATTCATCCGCGCTGCGTCCTTCGGTGAAGGCCTCGTGGCAACCCAGTCGCTGCGCGATGTCGGCGAAGATCGCGTAGTCATCGCGTGCCTCGCCCGGCGGCTCGCAGGCCTTGCGCATGGCGATCATCAGGCCATCCCTCGTGCCGTGCCCGATGTCGTCGCGCTCCAGCGAAGACGTGGCGGGCAGCACGATGTCGGCCATCTTCGAATGGGCGTTCCAGAACTGCTCATGGACCACGATGGTGTCAGGGCGACGCCAGGCGCGGGCCAGGCGATGCAGGTCCTGGTGATGGTGAAAGGGATTGCCACCGGCCCAGTAGACCAGGCGGATATCGGGATAGGTGCGTCGCTGGCCGCAGTAGTCGAAGGCTGCGCCCGGCGACAACAGCAGATCGGCGATACGCGCCACCGGGATGAAGTCGGCCACTGGGTTGGTGCCCTGAGGCAGGGTCGGGCCGGGCACCAGGCGGTGGGGGCTGCCCACCGCATTGGTCGGGCCATAGGCCAGGCCGAAGCCGCCGCCGGGCAGACCCACCTGACCCAGCAGCGCAGCCAGGCCCACGGCTGCCCAGAAGGGTTGCTCGCCATGGTCGGCCCGCTGCAGCGACCAGGCCACATTGATCAGACTGCGTGTGGCCGCCAGTTCGGTGGCCAGTCGGCGCAGGCGCTCGGCCGGCACGCCCGAGATCGGTGCGGCCCAATCCGCATCGCGGACCACGCCATCGATGCGCCCCAGCAGATAGTCGGCCCACCGCTCCCAGCCTGTGCTGCAGCGCTCAAGAAAGGCGCGATCGTGGCGATCGGCCTTGAGCGTCTCGCAGGCCAGCGCCAGCATCACCGCGGTATCGGTCCCGGGACGCAGGGGGATCCATTCCAGAGCCGTGTCCGGGACATCGATGTCGCTGCGCACCGGGCTGAAATTCACGAA
>JBILSK010000190.1:0-4929 GCA_044372165.1 Burkholderiaceae bacterium
ATTCAAGCACGATCAGTTCGGCCCGCGACAAGGCCGCGGCACCGTGTCGGGTGTCGGCGGTATTCGTGCGCGCCACGCCCCGCAGCATCATGTCTCGAATGCGCGGGCTCACATAGAGCCGGCCCGCCAAAACGGTATGAGCTGCCTCGATCAGCGAATGCGTGGTCTCGCCTTTCATCACGTAACCGTGTGCGCCGGCCTGCAGCACTTTCTCCGAATAGACCGTCTCGTCGTGCATCGACAGCACCAGGATGCGCAGATCGGGAAATGAATGGAGCAGATGCCGAAAGAACAGCATGCCCGAGGTCGAGGTGAGCGACAGGTCGATGATGGCCAGATCGATCGCATCCGAACCGGCTTTTGCAGCCCGGATCTTTTCGTGAACCTCCTGCTCGCTGCCGGCCTCGCAACAGACCTCGAATTCGGGATCACGGGACAGCACCGCAGCAATACCGGCTCGAACCACCGGATGATCATCGACGATCATCACCTTCCAGGGTGGTCGCGGGCGAACGGCATCGGTCATGTTGAAAGGTCTCCCTGTTGAAGGCGCACGCGAATCGATACCCGCGTACCACCTGCCTGCATCTTTCCGACACGAAAACGAGCCCCGATCAATTCAGCCCGGCTGCGCATCGAATGCACTCCGATGCCATTGTGCCTGCCTTCCGAATCCAGTTCGATTCCCACACCATTGTCCTCGATCAGGATTCGCAGCACACCCCGTCGACAATGAATGTGCAGGGACAAGGCATTGGCGCCGCTGTGGCGCACCACATTGCTGGTCGCCTCCTGCACGATGCGATACAGATGCAAGGCCTGAGTTCTTTCCAGATCGAAATGTTCGCCCGTCACGGAAAAATCGACGGCAATCGGAGCCGTCGACTCCAGATGCTGGGCGAGCGACGCGAGCATGGGGACCAGTGCACCCTCGTCCAGTTCCGCTGCATACAGGCCGTGCGACAAGCGACGGGTCTTACCCACGGCATCATTGAGCAGGAGCACCAGGCGCGAGGACATCTCGGCCTCGCGAGGCTGCACATCCTTCAGGTTATGAGCCACGGCATCGGCCATCATGGCCGCCCCCGTGAGCAGTTGGCCGAAATCGTCATGCAGTTCCTGACCGATCTGGCGCAAGGTGTACTCGCTGATGTTGACCAGCGCGCTTTCGGCCTCCTGGGCACGGCGACGGGCCTCGACATTGCGGGCTTCGGCCAAGCGCTTGTCCTGCATCGCACGCTCCAGCGCCGTCTCGTCTCGTGCCACCACCAGCAGCGACACCGGCCGACCCATCGGGTCGAAGCTGGGCGCAGTTCGCACTTCCAGCTGCACCTCGTCGCCCAGGATGCCACGAACCGTGCATCGACCGATGTGCAGGTGCCCGCTGGCCCAGGCCGCGGAATCTCCCTGCGAAAAGGCATCGACCAGTGCCGCGCGCTCGGGGTGCAGTCGCGCGATTTCATCGGTGCTCAGACCCCGCCAGGACAGGTCATTCAAGCCCAGGAAGCGGCGTGCCCGTTCGTTGATCACCCGCCAGCGCCCATCGCCGTCCTTGTAGACGATGGCGTCGGGCAGCGCATCGATGCCCGCCGCCAGCTCGTCGCGTGCCAGGCCTGCCTCGCTTTCCGCCCGCTTGCGCTCGACCAGCTCATCGCGCAAGGCACGGTCCGCACGGACCAGCAATCGCGTGGCGATGGTGAGCAGCGCGAGGCTGAACAAGGTCCCGCCCACGATCAGGGGCATGCCCAGTCGCCAGGAACCGAGGTAGGTTTCACGGGTGACGGTGGGCACCACGATCAGTGGATAGCCTGGGACCACGCGGGGAGCAGACATGCGAGCAGTCTGCGCGCCGCCCTCGTTGAGCCGCGGCGTCGACGTGATCACCACGGCATGCTGCTTCTTCTGCTGGCCGATCGCCTCGTAAGTCGCCCCTTGCAGGTTGCGCTTGCCGATCCGATCGTCCACCAGGGGCCAGCGCGCCAGCAGCGTGAAGTCCTCGCGATACAGGCTGATCGACGGCTGGCGGCCCAGCCCGCTGGCCGTACCCGCATAAAACTGGGAGAAGACGTCAACGGACACGCCCACCAGAATCAGGCCCAGCATCTCGCCGCGGGCGTTGTCCACCCGCCGCGTGAGATAGAAGACCCACTTCCCATTGCCGCGATTCTTGACCGGAACGCTGGTGAAGGTGCCGATCGAGGCGTCGGCGGCATGCGCCTTGAAGTAGTCGCGATCGGCCAGGTTGATCGGCGCGCCCTTGTCACTGCGCATCGGATACGAGCGGGTGAAATTCAGGCCGCGACCGTCGGCGGCCACAAAGGTGGCCACATCGATGATCGGGTTGGTGCGGGTGCGCTCGACCAGCACGGCATGCTGCTCGGGGGCGGACGCCCAGGCGATCCAGGCCGCTTCATTCTCGATGTTCTCGGCCTTCACCAGCTCGGACAGGCTGTTCAACACGGTGTGCGCAGAGAACATGGTCTGCGCCGCATGTTCGGCCATGATCAGCGAGAGGTTGGACATCCGGTCCTTCCACTCTCGCACCTCGTAACGGTAAAGGTAGGTGGCGACAAAGATCGCCGTGCCGCAGAACAGCAAGGCGCACAACAGCGCCAGCAGGGGAATCAGCGGGCCGGACATCCCGCCCCGCAGGAACCCGGGGGCCCCCGGGGGCGGCGAAACGCCGCCAGACGCGGATACACGCCCCAAGGAGGCCCAGCGAATCAAGTACCTGCCTCCTGCGCCGGCCGCATGCCCCAGACCGGCGTGGCCAGCCCCTCCATCCGGGCCTTGAGCTGCAAGGCCAGCAACAGCGAGTAGAAGCGGGACTGCTGCAGGTTGCCACCGTGAAACCACAGCCCGGGCTGATGCGTGGGTTTCCACATGTTGCGCAGCTCACCCTCCCAGGGACCGGGGTCCTTGGCGGTGCCCGAGCCCAGACCCCAGCAGGGGCCGACACGCTCGGCCACTTCGCGCGAGATCATCATCTCGGCCCAACCGGTCATCGAGCCAAAGCCTGTCGCATAGACGATCAGGTCGGCCGGCAGCTCGGTGCCATCATCGAGCACCACTGAGTGCTCACGAATCTCGCGCACCGTCACACCGCTTCTGAGGGCGATGCTGCCATTGGCCAGCAGTTCCGACGCACCCACATCGATGTAATAGCCCGAGCCCCGGCGCATGTACTTCAGGGACAAGCCGGAGCCGTCCTCGCCGAAGTCCAGCATGAAACCGACCTTGCGCAGCCTGTCGTAGAAGTCTGCATCCTTCTGCGCAATCTGCGCGGTCACGCCCTTCTGGGCTTCGGTGAGCACCTTGAAGGGCATCGAGGCCAGGGTCATGTCGGCCCGCTCGGTGGTGACACCGCGGCGCAACGCATCCTCGGAAAACAGCTTGCCCCAGCCGAGTTCCTGCAAGGTCTCCGAGCGCGCGACCAGCGTGCTCGAGCGCTGCAGCATGGTGACCTGCGCGCCGTGTTCCCAGAGGTCTGCACAGATGTCATGCGCGGAATTGTTCGAGCCGACCACGACCACCTTGCGACCCTTCCAGGCCTCGCCGCCCGGATAGTGGCTGGAATGAAGTTGCACGCCTGCAAAACGCTCTGCGCCCGAAAAACGGGGCATTTCCGGCAACCCGGACATGCCGGTGGCCAGGATCAGCTGCCGGGGCCGCACCACGCAACGCGTGCCGGCGCGATCGACCGTCACCGACCAGGTCTGCTCGTCCTCGTCCCAGCGAGCCCCCACACAGGGCGAGGATCCCCAGTAGTCGAGCTCCATGATCTTCGTGTAGGACTCCAGCCAGTCGCCCATCTTGTCCTTGGGCGTGAACACCGGCCAGTGATCCGGGAAGGGCAGATACGGCAGGTGGTCGTACCAGACCGGGTCGTGCAGCACCAGGGACTTGTAGCGCGAGCGCCAGGCATCGCCCGGGCGGGGATGGCTGTCGATGATCAGGGCGGGCACGCCCAGGCGCTTCAGGCGTGCACCCAGGGCGATTCCGCCCTGTCCGCCGCCGATGATCAGGCAGTACGGCTGGCGTGTGACGCCCAGTTCCGCGGCATCGTCGGCACGCTGCTCGGCCCAGGTGCGCTGGCCGCTGCCATACGCGTTGTGCCGCACCCCACGGGGTCGCGTGTCACCGTGCGCTTCCTCGAAGCCCTTCAACTCGGCCAGCTGGGTCATGAGGGTCCAGCCTTGCCCGTCCTTCAGGCGCAGCACGCCTCGGCCACGCCCCACGGCCGTGTCGAATCGCAACCAGGCCTCGGTGACGCCGTTGGCCTCGGTGGCTTCGCCCTCCAGTGTCCAGCCCGAAGGCTGCGTGCGAGCCAAGGTGTCCCGCAGCATCGCGGCAATCTCGCCGCGGCCTTCCAGGGTCCGGATGTTCCAGGTGAAGGCCACCAGGTCACGCCAGTAGCCGTCCTCGCGAAACAGCATTGCGGCGCCCGGTGCATCGCCGCGCGACAGGGCAGCGTCGAGTTCGGCCAGCCAGTGACGCACGCGGGCGGTTGCGGGAGAGTCAGTCATGGAAACATCCTCGAGAAGGCAAGGCGTGTCGGCCGGCACACGGAAGTACCGTCGAGAATAACAAGTCGAGGCGCAGGAACCGTCGGCGATGGTCAGCGACGGGTTTCGGCCAGCGCTGACACGACCCGCCCGACCCGGCGGGCCAGGTGCCACGTCCCCCAGGCACGGCTGGTCCAGCGCAGCACGCGCCGGGGCTTGAGAATGGCCAGCAAGGCGAACGCACCCAGCACCCATTCCGGATGGCTGCGAACCTGGTTTACGCCGCCCATCACCGAATCTGCCAGGGACAGCGGCCTGGCCAGCACGGTCGAGTCCTGGGCGAACTGCGCGCGCAGTGTGTCGCTGCGCGCCCGCAATGAGTCGATGCGGGCGTCGATGACGGCAGGGTCAGGCGCGATCACTC
>JBILSK010000191.1:0-4928 GCA_044372165.1 Burkholderiaceae bacterium
CATTCACCGCACCAACCTGATCGGCATGGGCGTACTGCCCCTGGAGTTCAAGACCGGCACCACGCGCACCACGCTGGGCATCGACGGCACCGAGACCTTCGATGTGATCGGTGCGCGCACCCCGCGCGCCACCCTCACGCTGGTCATCCAGCGCAGGAATGGCGAGAAGCTCGAGGTCCCGGTGACCTGCCGACTGGACACCGCCGAAGAGGTCTCGATCTACGACGCGGGCGGTGTGCTGCAGCGCTTCGCTCAGGACTTCCTCGAATCCGCCAAGAAAGCTTCCTGAGGACGACCATGGCTCACGTTGCGCAAGTCAAGATTCCCGCGACCTACATCCGCGGCGGCACCAGCAAGGGCGTGTTCTTTCGCCTGCAGGACCTGCCGGAGTCGTGTCGCGTGCCGGGCACTGCCCGCGATGCGCTGCTGCTGCGAGTGATCGGCAGCCCCGATCCCTACGGCAAGCAGATCGACGGCATGGGAGGCGCCACCTCCAGCACCAGCAAGACCGTCATCATCGCCAAGAGCAGTCGCACCGATCACGACGTCGACTACCTCTTCGGTCAGGTGTCCATCGACTCAGCCTTCGTCGATTGGAGCGGCAACTGCGGCAATCTGTCCGCGGCGGTCGGCCCGTTCGCAATCGCAGCCGGTCTCATCGATGGCAACCGGATCCCCAGGAACGGCGTGGCCACCATCCGGATCTGGCAGGCCAACATCGCCAAGACCATCGTCGCGCATGTGCCGATCACCAATGGCGAGGTCCAGGAAACCGGCGACTTCGAGCTCGACGGCGTGACCTTTCCGGCCGCTGAAGTCCAGCTGGAATTCATGGATCCGGCTGCCGAAGAAGAAGGGGCTGGCGGCGCAATGTTCCCCACCGGCAACCTGGTCGACGATCTGGACGTGCCAGGCGTGGGCGTGCTCAAGGCCACGATGATCAATGCCGGCATCCCGACCATCTTCCTGGATGCGGCCCAGATCGGCTACAGCGGCACCGAGCTTCAGGATGCGATCAACGGCGACCCCAAGGCGCTGGCCACCTTCGAGACCATCCGCGCGCATGGCGCAGTGCGAATGGGCTTGATCAAGCACATCGACGAAGCGGCCAAGCGTCAGCACACGCCCAAGGTGGCCTTTGTCGCCAAGCCCGCAGACTATGCGGCGTCCAGTGGCAAGAAGGTGGCCGCCGGCGACATCGACCTGCTGGTGCGTGCGCTGTCCATGGGCAAGCTGCATCACGCCATGATGGGCACGGCTGCGGTCGCCATCGGCACGGCAGCCGCCATCCCCGGCACGCTGGTCAACCTGGCTGCAGGCGGCGGCAATCGGAGTGCCGTGCGCTTCGGCCATCCGTCCGGCACGCTGCGTGTCGGGGCGGAAGCCACGCATGACGGCGGCGAATGGGTGGTCAAGAAGGCCATCATGAGCCGCAGTGCCCGCGTGCTGATGGAAGGCTGGGTGCGGGTGCCGGGCGACGCATTCTGAGCGCCGCTCGGCAAGGACGGGGCGCCCTTTCATCCGGCCGCTCTGGTCGGCACGAGGCAAGCCTGCAAAACCTTGCGGCTAACAGGACTCCCGCGATTCGATCCCATGTTCAAGTTCCCGCTTCGCCCCGCCTCGGCTCCGACAGACTTTCACCTGATTCCGGAGCGGGAACATCTGCGCCGGCTGCTGCCGCACCTGGGCATCGACTGCGTGTTCGATGTCGGCGCCAACGCCGGTCAGTACGCGACCATGCTGCGCAAGGAAGTCGGCTATCGCGGCCGCATCATTTCCTTCGAACCGATTCCCCGACTGGCCGCCGAGGTACGCGCGCTTGCGGCGCGTGACCCGCTGTGGACCATCGAGGAAGTCGCGCTCGACGAGGCCGACGGCACCGCCGTCTTCAACGTGATGGCCGCCGACCAGTTCAGCACGCTGGGCACGCCCAAGCATGACGAGGTCGCGCTCTTCAAGACCATGAACGTCACTCAGGAACGCATCGAGGTTCGCAAGGAGAGCCTGGCCACCGCGTTTGCTCGCCTGAAGGCGCAGTACGGGTTCTCACGCCCGTTTCTGAAGATGGATACCCAGGGATTCGATGTGCGGATCGCCCTGGGCGGACGTTCGGTCATCGCGAACTTCCTGGGGCTGCAAAGCGAACTGGCCATCAAGCGTCTGTACGAGGAGTCGGTCGACTTTCGCGAGGCAATCACCGCCTACGAGAGCCTGGGCTTCGAGTTGAGTGCACTGGTGCCCAACAATGCCGGCCACTTTCCGACGCTGGTGGAAATCGACTGCATCATGACTCGCAGGACAGCCGAGTTCAGTCGGCCTTGATGCCTGCCCGCTTGACCACGCGGGCCCACTTGTCCATCTCCAAGCGCATGAACTGCGCGAACTGCTCGGGGGTGTTGCCCACCGGCTCCAGGCCCGCCGCGATCTGACGGTTCTTCACCTCGGGAATCGCCAGGATGCGGGCGATCTCCTGCTGCCACTTGAGCACGATTTCCGGCGGCGTGCCCGCCGGTGCCAGCGCACCCACCCAGGTATAGGCCTCGTAGCCCGACAGGCCCGCCTCCGACATCGTCGGCACATCGGGTGCCAGCTGCGAGCGCTTGAGCGTGGTGACGGCCAGCGCACGCAGCTTGCCTTCCCTGACCTGGGGCATCTGCAGGAACACGGTGTCGAAGGTCATCTGCGATTCACCGGCCATCACCGACATCACCGAAGGCCCGCTGCCCCGATAGGGCACCGGCACGGCGAAGACGCCTGCCATCGACTTGAAGAGTTCGCCCGCCAGGTGCGTCGCACCGCCGTGACTGGCCACCGAGTAGTTGTAGCGCCCGGGCTGCTTCTTGAGCAGGGCGATCAGTTCAGGCACCGAGTTCGCCGGCACCGCGGGATTGACCGTGAGCATCAGCGGAAACATCGCCACCAGCGTGATCGGCACGAAGTCCTTCACAGAGTCATAGGGCAGCTTGTCGTACATCGCCGGGTTCACCGCATGGTTGCTGGAGGCCAGCACGATGGTGTGACCGTCGGGGGCCGACTTGGCCAGCGCCAGGGTGCCGATCGTGGTGCCGCCGCCCGGCTTGTTGTCGATGATCACCGGCTGCCCCCAGGCTTCGGTGAGCTTTTGCCCGATGGTGCGAGCCAGCGGATCGACCGCTCCTCCCGGCGGGTAGGGAACGATGATCCGGATCGGCTTGCTCGGGAAGACCGAGCCCTGGGCCCAGGCCGAGCCCAGGCCACACAGGGCCACCAGCAGCACCCCAAGGCAGCGGCGTCCAAGGGACAGCAAGACGTGTTCGACGGTCATGGCCAGGCTCATTCGATGTAACGGACAAGCGCCACAGCCTGCTCCACGCGGTCGGGAAGCGCAAACGCGGCCTTCAATCCGTGGCGCGCCCCGGCGCTTGGCGGGCCTCACCTTGCTCATCGTGTCAGCCGCCCTGCGCCGTCTGTCACGCGCTCATGCCGCAACAATCGGGAAACATCGATACTGAGCCTCTGACTTCATCTCGACCTGGTTGACCATCACATGTCTGCAGTCCTTGACCACTCGCCTGCAATCGCGGCGCCTGCGGCTGATCTCACGTCCCGACCCAGCGCGCGCACTCGCATCGAAGCAGATAGCGCCGATCTACTGCGCGCCTGGCGCGAGTCACCTGAACCGTCACTCAAGCTCGACAACTATTTCGAGGTCTATGCCGAGTTGTTCGGCCACCTGAGAGGCACCGCCTGCACCTTCGTCGAGATCGGTGTCCTGAAGGGGGGCTCGCTGTTCATGTGGCGCGACTGGCTGGGGCCGCAGGCCCGCGTCATCGGCATCGACATGAATCCGGCCGCGCGTCGATGGACCGATCACGGCTTCGAGATCTTCATTGGCGATCAGGGCGACCCGGAATTCGTCCGGCAGACCCTGGCTGCGATCGGGCAATTCGATGTGTTGCTGGACGATGGCGGACATCAGTCATGCCAGCAGATCGTCACCGCCATCGAAGCCATCCGACATGCCCGCCAACGCTGCCTGGTGGTCGTGGAAGACACGCACACCAGCTTCATGAGCCAGTTCGCGCAGCACGGCAAGAACACCTTCCTCGAATACGCGAAGGATTCGACCGATGTGCTGCAGGGCCACTCGCAGGGCACCTTTCCGGATGAGATGCCCGCCACCTTGAACAGGCAGGCCATGGCCGATTTCGGCCGGGTGCACAGCGTGCAGTTCTTCTGTGGATTGGTCGCCTGGCAGATCGCAGCGGCCCCGCAGACCACACCCGTGACCGTGATCAATCGCCCCTTGGGCGAGACCGACGACTTTCGCTACAACGGTCGGTCCAGTGCGGAGGTCGACTGGCCGCATCCCTTCGAGACGCGTCGCGTGCAGGTCAAGGGCGGGTGGGTGCACCCCACGCTGGCGCAGACGCTAGTCAGCTTGCCGGCACGGGTGGCCCGCCGGCTGTGGCGTATCGCCACCTTCAATCGACGGGATTGAACCGACCGCCGAGCCTGAGCGCGTGCGCAGGCCCGGTCGAGGCGGGCAGATGCCCGCCTGATGCAGCGATCAGCGCGGGGCCATCCGGATGGCGCCGTCCAGACGAATGCACTGGCCGTTGAAATAGGTGTTGCGCACCAGTTCCATCGACAGGCTGGCGAACTCTTCGGGCTTGCCCAGGCGCTTGGGGAAAGGCACCGAGGCGCTCAGGCTGTTCAGCACCTGCGGCGTGGCGCCCAGCATCAGAGGCGTTGAAAAGATGCCCGGCATGATCGAGTTCACTCGGATGCCGATGTCCGACAGGTCGCGCGCCATCGGCAGAACCAGACCGTTCACGCCGGCCTTGGCCGATGCGTAGATCACCTGACCGATCTGGCCGTCCTGAGCCGCCACCGAGGCGGTGAGGATGATGCTGCCGCGCTCGCCATCTTCGAGCGCCGGCAGCGTG
>JBILSK010000004.1:0-15540 GCA_044372165.1 Burkholderiaceae bacterium
AGCGCAGCCAGGCTGTCCGCGCCAAAGCCGCGGCGACGCAGGCCCTCGGTATTGAGGCCATGGGCCGCAGCGGAATTCCCCGAGGCCATCACGAACGGCGGAATGTCATGCAGCACGACGGTGCTCACGCCGGTCATGGCATGTGCGCCGATCTTGCAGAACTGGTGCACCTGCGAACAGCCACCCAGGATCACCCAGTCGCCCACCTGCACATGGCCGGCGAGGTTGGTGGTATTGGCCAGGATGGTGTGCGAGCCGACCACGCAGTCATGAGCGATGTGCACATAGGCCATCACCCAGTTGTCGTCACCAATGCGGGTGACGCCTGAATCCTGGGTGGTCCCGCGGTTGACGGTCACGCATTCGCGAAAGGTGTTGCCGCGGCCGATCTCCAGGCGCGTAGGTTCGCCTCGATACTTCTTGTCCTGCGGCGCGCCACCCAGTGTTGCGTGCGCGTGCACCTGGTTGTCCGGCCCCAGGCTCATCGGCCCCTCGAGCACGGCGTGGGGCCCGATCACGCACCCTGCCCCGACCGCGACCTCGGCACCGATCACGGCGCCGGGGCCGACCCGGACATCATCAGCCAGTTCGGCGCGCGGATCGACGATCGCCGAGGGATGGATCGCCGCCATGAGCTCAGCTCGCCTCTGGCGTGTCGCCAGGCGTCTGCGGCGGCTCGACCGAGCGCAGCGTGCACATCAGATCGGCCTCGGCTGCGACCGCGCCGTCGACGGTTGCCACACAGCGGAACTTGGAGATCGACTTGGCAAATCGCTTGATCTCGACCTCCAGACGCAGCGTGTCGCCCGGGCCAACCGGCCGCTTGAAGCGAGCGCCGTCAATGCCCACGAAGTAGAACACCGAGGTTGGATCAGACTTGGTGCCCAGCGTCACAAAGGACAGGATGCCGGCCGCCTGAGCCAGCGCCTCGATCATCAGCACGCCCGGCATCACCGGAATGTGCGGGAAGTGACCGACAAAAAAAGGCTCATTGATCGTCACGTTCTTGATGGCAACGATCCGCTTGCCGGGATCCACCTCGAGCACGCGATCGACCAGCAGAAAGGGATAACGGTGCGGCAGGTATTCGAGGATGCCGCGGATGTCGATGGCAGTCATGATGGATCCTTGGGTGCGCCGACCAGCGTGGCCAGGGCGCGCAAACGCTGCCGCATCTGCGGCAGCTGCTTCAGGGTGGCCGCGGTGCGCTCCCACTGCGCATGGGGCTGGGCGATCCAGCCACCGCTGTAGTGGCCAGGTTCGGTGATGGAACGCTCCACCATCGCCATGCCGCTCACGATGGTGTCATCGCAGATTTCAAGATGGCCTGAGATACCCACGCCGCCGCCAATCATGCAGCGCGCCCCGATCACGACACTGCCCGCAATGCCCACGCAGCCGGCGATCGCAGTGTTGTCGCCAATGCGCACGTTGTGGCCGATCTGCACCAGGTTGTCGATCTTCACACCTGAGCCGATCACGGTATCGTCCAGCGCACCGCGGTCGATCGCGCAGTTCGCCCCGATCTCGACATCGTCGCCGACTCGCACCGAGCCCAGCTGCGCGATCTTCACCCAGCCGCTGGCCGAGGGGGCAAAGCCGAAACCGTCAGCGCCGATCACCGTCCCGGCATGCACGATGGCCCGCGCCCCGACGCTGACGCCGGCATACAGCGTGACGCGCGCATGCAGCACCGACCCCGCGCCGATACGGGCGCCGCGACCAATGCTGCAGCCCGCAGCAATCCGGCAGTCATCGCCGATCTCGGCCTGAGCGGCCACCGAAGCACCGGCTTCGATGCGCACATTGGCCCCCAGTCGGGCCTCTGGATCGACCCAGGCCAACGGATGAACAAGGGGTGCGTCAGGGGTCACGTCCCTCAGGGAAGCCACCCACTGCGACAGCCGGGCATAGGCGAGGTAAGGATCGGCAATCACCAGTTTGACCATGCCGGCAGGCAGGCTTGCGGCCAGTTCGGGCGCGACCAGGATCGCCCCGGCCTGGCTGCGACAGGCTGCGCTCACATGGCGGCGCCCGGAGATGAAGGCGATGGCATCCGGTCCCGCCGATTCAAGTGACGACAGCCGCAGCACGCTGCGCGAGCCGTCCCCTTCGATGCGTGCGCCGAGACGGTCGGCGATCTCGGCGACGCTCAGTGCGCGGGGCAGTTCAGCCGACACGGTCGTGCCCGCCTATCTCGGCGCATTGAGTGCGCGCAGGACCTTTTCGGTCATGTCGATGCGGGTCGAGGCGAAGACCGCTTCCTGCACGATCAGGTCGTATTTCTCCTGCTCGGCGATCTGCTTGATGATGCGGTTGGTGCGCTCGACGACCGACGCCAGTTCCTCGTTGCGCCGCTGGTTGAGGTCCTCGCGGAACTCGCGCTGCTTGCGCTGGAAATCGCGGTCCTGCTCGGCGAGCTCACGCTGTCGACGCATCCGTTCGCTGTCGCTCAGCACCGAGGCATCGCGCTCAAGACGCTCCGAGCCCTGCTTCAGCCGGGCAGCCGCTTCCTGCAGCTCCTTGTCGCGTCGCGAGAACTCCTGCTCGAGTTTTTGCTGCGCCACCTTGGCCGCGCTGGACTCACGCAGGATTCTCTCGGTGTTCACAAAACCGATGCGAAGCGCATCCTGGGCCAGCACCGGCAGCGCAACTGCAAGGCATAGCGCCGCCATCAGGGTACGTGCATGACGCTGCATCGTTGGACTCCTTGCTGCCTGACTCATCAGAACCCTGTCCCGATCTGGAACTGGAAACTCTGCAGCCGATCGGTGGGCTGCTTGCGCAGGGGATAGCCCAGGCTCAGCTTGAGCGGCCCGACCGGCGACAACCAGTTCACGCCCACCCCAGCCGACACGCGCAGTTCGCCGAAATCGAACTGGTCTGCGAACACATTGCCGACGTCGACGAAGGTGAACATGCGCAGGGCCTGCTCGGGACCCGAGCCCGGCAGGGGAAAGAGGAACTCGGCGCTGGCCACCACCTTGCTCTGGCCGCCCTTGGGATTGCCGTCGATGTCACGAGGGCCCAGGCTGGCCGGCTGAAAGCCGCGCACCGAGCCGATGCCCCCGGCATAGTAGTTCTTGAAGATCGGGTAGACCATGTTGTCCAGGGCCCACCCTCGAGCCAGCTGGGCACCCAGGCCGATGGTGTAGTCACGGGTGATCGGTTTGTACCAGGCGGTCACGAAATCGGTGCGGAAGTAGCGCAAGTCACCCACCGGCAGCGTGATCTCGGCATTGGCAGCCATGTACAGGCCCTTGGTCGGGGTGATCGGGCTGTCCCGGCCATCCCGCACCCAACCTGCCGTGGCCAGCAAAGCCCAGCTCTTGGGCCCGAAGGCGTCCACATACTCCACATAGCGGGGCGGTGCACCCGTCCCCAGCGTGATGTTGTTGTACTCGTAGACCAGGCCGGCGGTCACGCGATCGACCTCGGTGTAAGGCATGCCGAAACGCAGGCCCACGCCACTGGTCTGCAGCTTGTAGTCGCCCAGGTTCAGTGCGGCGGCATCGAAGTTGCGGTAGAAGGCATTGAAGGCGCGCGAGATGCCGTCGGGCGTGTAGTACGGCTCGATCGTGGAGAACTCGAGCAGGCGCTGCGTCTTGCCGGTATTCAAGTTCAGGCCGAACGTCCGACCGCTCCCCAGAAAGTTCTGCTGGTTGATGCCGGCCGTGAGAATCAGCTTGTCGGTGCTGGAAAAGCCGATGCCGACCGTGAAGTTGCCAGTGGGCCGTTCGGTCACGTTCACGTCGAGATCGACCTGGTCGGGGGCGTCAGCCACCGGGACGGTCTCCACCGTGATGTTGGTCAGGTAGCCCAGGCGGTTGATCCGCTCGCGCGACAGCTTGATACGGTCGTTGTCGTACCAGGCTGCCTCGAACTGGCGCATCTCGCGACGGATGATCTCGTCGCGGGTGCGGGCATTGCCCGAGATGTTGATGCGCCGGATATAGACCCGCCGCCCCGGATCGACCGTGATGTTGAAGAACACGGTGCGCTTTTCACGGTCCACTTCAGGGATTGCGTTGACGCTGGCAAAGGCATAGCCGATCGCGCCATAGAGTTCGCCCATGGTCCGGGTCGATTCGGACAGACGCTGGCCGTTGAAGACTTCGCCTTCGCGAAGCAGCATCAGCGCATCGAGCTCCTTGTCGCGCCCCAGGGTGCTGCCGCTGAACTTGTAGCCGGCGACCTGGAAGCGCTCGCCTTCATTGAGCGAGATCGTGATGTAGACCCGCTCGCGATCGGGGTCGATCGAGACCTGCGTGGACTGGATGTTGAACTCGAGGTACCCGCGGTTCAGGTAGTACGAGCGGATCCGCTCGAGGTCGCCGGCCAGCTTCTCGCGCGAGTACTGGTCGGACTTGGTGTACCAGGACACCCAGCTCGGCGTGCCCAGCGTGAGTTCGCTGCGCAAGGTCTTTTCATCGAAGGCCTTGTTGCCGATGAAGCGGATCTCGGTGATCTTCGCGATGTCACCTTCCTCGATCGACAGGGACACCGTGACCCGGTTGCGGTCGATCGGGGTGACGGTGGAGGTCACGCGCGCGGCGTAGCGTCCGCGTGCCAAGTACTGGCGCTTGACCTCCTGCTCGGCACGCTCGAGCAGGGACCGATCGAAGATCCGGGACTCGGCCATGCCCAGCTCGCGCAGGGCCTTGACCATGTCGGCGTTGCTGATGTCCTTGCCGCCGCTGACCTCGACCGAAGCCACAGTGGGGCGCTCATCCAGGTAGACGACCAGCACGTCGCCTTCAACTTCCAGGCGAACATCATTGAACAGGCCCGTGCCATAGAGCGCTCGAACCGCCTGCGAAGCACGCGTGTCATCGAGCCGCTCGCCCACCTTGACAGGCAGATAGCCGAACACGGTGCCGGGTTCGACACGTTGCACACCGACCAGGCGGATATCACGTACGGTGAATGGGTCGAACGCCCACGCGACATGGCCGAGCATGCTCGCGACGAGCGCGAACACGGATTTCGCGAACGGACGCATGAAACTCCTGAAAGGACGGGCCGACTGCCGCGGAGGTCGCGACAGGGTCAGCTGCCGAAAAGCCTGCTCAGGTCGTTGAACAGCGCAAGCGCCATCAGTCCTACGACAGCCGCGAGCCCTGCCCTCTGCGTGATCTGCATGAAGCGTTCGGACAGCGGGCGACCCTTGATTGCCTCGAGTCCGTAATATACCAAATGGCCTCCATCGAGCACCGGCACGGGCAGCAGGTTGAGCACACCCAGGCTCACGCTGATCAGCGCCAGAAAGCTGACATAGGCCCATGCACCGATGCGAGCCGACTGACCCGCGTAATCGGCGATCGCCACCGGTCCGCTGAGATTACGCCAGGACAGCTCGCCCACCAGCATCTTGCCGAGCATGCGCAGCGAGAACCAGGACATCTCCCAGGTCTTGCGCACGCCCTCGCCGACCGCATCGAGCGGACCGTGCACCACCTTCACCATCTCGACCTTGTTCTGCAGAGACGCGCCGATTCTGCCGACCGAGCGGCCCTGGTCTTCGGGACGATCCGAGATCTGTGCGAGCGGCGTCACCGGCACCTGCTGCTCGACCTGACCGCGGCGGATGTCCAGGCGGATCTCCTTGCCTGCGGCATCGCGCACCTGAGCGATGAGATCCGAGGCCCGGGCGATCGGGGTGCCATCGACCGCGATCACTTCGTCGCCGGCCTGCAGGCCGGCTCGTGCGGCGGCGCTGTCCGGCAGTACCGAATTGATCAGTACCGCACCGACCTCCAGGTCAAGGCCCAGGGTGCGGACGAAATCGCGTTCGAGTTCACCGGCGGCCAGCCCGTTGGTCTGCACCGGCACGTCCACAGTCTGTCCGGCACGTTGCACGGTCAGCCGCGCCGCGCTGCGCGCGACCACAGGATCGATCAGACGGGTACGCAACTCGATGAAGGAACGCACAGGCACCCCCTCGACGGCGATGACGCGGTCACCGCGCTGCAGTCCGGCTGCCTGGGCGGCACTCGCGGCGGGGGGGGCCGCCATCACGGCCACCGGCTCTTCGGTCCCGGCCATGCCCAGCGCCGCATAGAACACGATCGCGAGCAGGAAATTGGCGGCCGGGCCGGCTGCCACGATGAAGGCGCGGCGAGCCAGGCTCTGGCGATTGAAGGCACGCGGCAGATCGGCGGCAGGAATCTGCGCGCCCGGATCTTCGCGCTCGTCGAGCATGCGCACGAAGCCGCCCAGCGGCAGGGGCGCGATCGTCCATTGCGTGCGATCAGGCCCGACCGTGAAGCTCACCAAGGGCTTGCCGAAGCCGATCGAAAAGCGCAACACCTTCACGTCGCAGGCGCGCGCGGCAAGGTAATGCCCGAGCTCATGGATGAAGACCAGAAGGCCGAGCGCAAAGAGAAAGGCAAGCAGTGTGGTCATGACATCCGTGCGAAAGTGCTGCTCAGGTCGGGCCTGAGCATGCGCAAATCAAGTTCAGCGCATCGTGCCCAGGCAGGCGCGTGCGTGCGTGCGGGCTCGAGCATCGAGTTCGAGCACCATGTGGGTCGTGGTGGGCGCCGCACTGCTCCCCAGCGCATCAAGCACTGTCTCGTTGACCCGGGCAATGTCGGTGAAGCGAATCTGCCGGGCAAGAAAGGCATCGACCGCGATCTCGTTGGCCGCATTGAGGACGCACGGCGCGGCGGCACCCGCCGACAGGGCCTCACGGGCCAATCTCAAGCAGGGAAAGCGCACCGGATCGGGATGCTCGAAATCCAGCCGCCCATGCGACACCAGGTCGAGCATGCCGACGCCACTTTCGATTCGCTCCGGCCAACCCAGGGCATGGGCGATCGGTGTACGCATGTCCGGGTTGCCCAGTTGCGCCAGGAGCGAACCATCGATGTATTCCACCAGGGAGTGCACCAGGCTTTGCGGATGAATCACGACATCGAGTCGTTCGGGCGGCATGTCGAAGAGAAAGTGAGCCTCGATGAGTTCCAGCCCCTTGTTCATCATCGTGGCCGAGTCGACTGAAATCTTGCGGCCCATGCTCCAGTTGGGATGCGCCACGGCCTGCTCCGGCGTGACCGCCTCCATGAGCTCGGGCGCCAGCGTTCTGAAGGGCCCGCCCGACGCGGTCAGCACGATCCGGCTGACCCCGGCACGCCCACCGTGGGCAGGCAGACACTGGAAGACCGCATTGTGTTCGCTGTCGATCGGCAACACCTGCGCGCCACCGGCGCGCACGGCCTCAAGAAAGACCGGCCCGGCCATCACGATCGCTTCCTTGTTGGCCAGCAGGATCGTCTTGCCGGCACGAGCCGCAGCCAGGGTCGGCTCGAGGCCTGCGGCACCGACGATCGCGGCCATCACGACATCGACCTGACTGGCGCGAGAGACATCGGCTGCGGCCTGAGCGCCTGCCAGGACCTCTGTCCGACTGCCCTGTGCGAGCAGCGCTGCGGCCAGCAGCGCGGCGGCCACAGGATCCGTCAGGACAGCGTATTCGGGGTTGACGTCCAGACACTGCTCGAGCAGACGCTCGTGCCGCGTGTGGGCCACCAGGGCAAAGACCCGATATCGGTCGGGGTGCCGGCGCACGACATCGAGCGTGCTTTCGCCGATCGAGCCCGTGCTGCCAAGAATGGTCAACCGCTTCATGCGGCGATTATCGCAGGAGTTGCAACAGCAGCAGGCAGCACGGCATGGTCGGAATGAGGGCATCGATGCGATCGAGGATGCCGCCGTGACCGGGCAGGATGCTGCCACTGTCCTTCATGCCCGCGTGACGCTTGAGCATCGATTCGTACAGATCGCCCACCACGCTCAGGGCGGCGATCGCGACCAGCAGCACCAAGGTGGCAGGCCAGCCTGCATGCTGCGCCAGGTGGCTCGAAAAGAGACGCTCGCCGAAGCCCATCGTGTCGGCTGCAAGCGCCACCGCCAGCACTGCCGCCATGCCTCCGGCCACGCCTTCCCAGGTCTTCCCCGGGCTCACGCGCGGGGCCAGCTTGTGTCGCCCGAAAGCGCGGCCCGCAAAGTAGGCTCCGATATCAGCCAGCCAGACGATCGCCATGGCCGACACCAGCACCGCTGCGGATTCGATGCGCAACTCGTACAAGGCCACCCAGCATGCCGCCAGCACCATCGCGCCCACCGCAAAGCCTGGGCCGATGCGGTGCACCCGGAGCAACGAGAGGGGCGCAATCGAGAACCAGAAAACCACGCTCGCCGAACACAGGACGGCGACTGCGCCATGAGGCGGGGGTACGGGCTGCGCGCCCCGCCAGACCAGGTACAGCAGGCCGAGCCCGGCCAGCAGCGCCCCCATGAGGCGCCCGCCCGCGGGCTTGCCCAGCAGCCGGCCCCATTCGAAACCAGCCACGCTGAGCATGATCAGCGACAGCAGCCCCCACACCCAGGGAGCAGCCAGAAAGATCGAGGGAACGATGACCGCCAGCAGGACCAGGGCGGTGATGACCCGTTGCGCGAGCATCGGGCGCGAGACAGGCTCAGACGCCCTGTGCGGCGGTGGCGGTCTCGACCAGCTGCTCGCTGGTCCGCCCGAAACGCCGCTCACGTGCCCCGTAGGAATCGAAGGCACGGTCCAGCTCCGCCGCGCCGAAGTCCGGCCACCAGGCATCGGTGAAATGCAGTTCTGTGTAGGCAAGCTGCCAGAGCATGAAGTTGCTGATGCGCTTTTCGCCACCGGTGCGAATGAACAGGTCGGGCTCCGGCGCATGACTCATCGCCAGGTGGGGCGCGAGATCGATTTCAGTGATCGCCTCGGGGTTCGCGACCAAGTCGGGGCGCGCCTCGATCAGGTGACGCGTGGCCTGGACGATGTCCCAGCGGCCGCCGTAATTCGCGCAGATCGTCAAGGTCATTCGGGTGTTGCCCGACGTGCGCTGCTCGGATTGGTCGATCAGCTTGCGCAGACGTGGCTCGAACGCCGAGACATCACCCACCACCCGCAGCCGGATGCCGTTGAGGCGCATCTGCGCGACCTCGCGCTCGAGCACCATGATGAACAGGCGCATCAGCAGCGAGACCTCGTCGGCCGGGCGTCGCCAGTTCTCGGAGCTGAACGCGAACAGGGTCAGGTACTTGACTCCGCGATCGAGGCAGGCTTGAACCGTGGAGCGCACCGCGTCGACCCCGCGCGCATGACCTGCCACGCGAGGCAGGCGCCGCTGACTCGCCCAGCGTCCGTTGCCATCCATGATGATCGCCACGTGCGCGGGCACATCGGCCGCGCACGGAATGGATTCAGTCGAGCTTGAATGCTTCATGAAGGCGAACAATAGGGCAATCGGAAGGGGTCGGGAAGATCGACCGGTCAGACGGTCATGATCTCCTGCTCCTTGGCCTGCAGCAATCGGTCGATCTCCACCACGAACCGGTCGGTCAGTTTCTGGATGTCGTCCTGGGAGCGGCGCTCATCGTCCTCGGAGATCGACTTGGCCTTCAGCAGTTCCTTCAACTGACCGTTGGCGTCACGGCGCAGGTTGCGCACGGCCACCTTGGCATCTTCGCCTTCGGTGCGAACAAGCTTGGTCATTTCCTTGCGACGCTCCTGCGAAAGGGGCGGCATGGGGACGCGGATGATGTCTCCGGTCATCGACGGGTTCAGACCGAGATCGGACTCGCGAATCGCCTTGTCGATGGCCTGCGCCATCTTCTTTTCCCAGGGCGATACGCCGATGGTGCGGGCATCGACCAGGGTCACATTGGCGACCTGGCTGATCGGCACCGGGCTGCCGTAGTAATCGACCTGAACATGATCGAGCAGCCCCGCATGCGCGCGACCGGTGCGAACCTTCGCGAGGCTGGTCTTGAGCGCCTCGAGCGACTTCGTCATCTTCTGCTCGGTGGTAGTACGGATCTCGGGAATCGTGGTGGTCATGGCGATCGCATTCCAGGGACGACAGACGTGAATCAGACGTGGACCAAGGTACCCTCATCCTCGCCACGCAGCACGCGCACGAGGGCACCCGGCTTGAAAATGGAGAAGACGCGAATCGGCAGGTTCTGGTCGCGGCACAGCGCAAACGCGGTGGCGTCCATCACTTTGAGGTCACGCCCGATCGCCTCGTCGAAGCTGATCGTGCTGTAGCGCGTGGCCGTCTTGTCTTTCATCGGGTCGGCGGTGTAGACGCCATCGACCTTGGTGGCCTTGAGCACCACCTCGGCACCGATCTCGGCACCGCGCAGGGCCGCTGCGGTGTCGGTGGTGAAAAAGGGATTACCGGTGCCGGCCGCAAAGATCACGACCTTGCGCTCTTCCAGGTAGGCCAGCGCCTTGGGTCGGATGTAGGGCTCGACCACCTGCTCGATCTTGAGCGCCGACTGCACACGGGTCACGATGCCGGCATTGGTCATGGCGTCCTGCAGCGCGAGCGCATTCATGACCGTGGCCATCATGCCCATGTAGTCGGCCGTTGCGCGGTCCATCCCCGTGGCACCCAATGCGACTCCGCGAAAGATGTTGCCACCGCCAATCACGATGGCCAGTTCCGTGCCCAGTGCCACAGCCTCGCCAATCTGCTTGACCATGCCCTGCAGAGTGGCCTGATTGATGCCATAGCTGTCGTCGCCCATCAGGGCTTCACCGGACAGCTTGAGCAGGACGCGCTTGTACGGTTTGCGAGCTTCGGTCATCGTGGCCTGGCGCTGGAAGTCGTGAACATGAAACCAAATGCACTGCCCTGCTCTCGCCGGATCAGGCGACCCAGCGCCCAGCAGGCCCGCCGGCAACCGCCCCCCTTGAGGGCCGACTGCCGACGGTCTTGCCGTCTTGCCGACAGGTTGTCAGCGAGCTGCGGCAGCAGCGGCTTGCGCTGCCACCTCGGCCGCGAAGTCCGACTGCTTCTTCTCGATGCCCTCGCCGACCACAAACAGCGTGAAGGCATGCACCTTCGCGCCACGGGCCTTGAGCAGCTGCTCGACCGTCTGCTTGTCGTCCTTCACAAACGGCTGACCGAGCAGCGTCACTTCCTTGAGGAACTTCTGCACCGTGCCTTCGACCATCTTGGCGATGATCTCGGCCGGCTTGCCCGATTCGGCGGCTTTCTGGGTGGCGATCGAACGCTCTTTTTCGATCAGCTCGTCCGAGACGCCCGTGCGGTCAAGCGAGACCGGCTTGGACGCGGCGATCTGCATCGCCAGATCCTTGCCGAGTGCCTCGTCGCCGCCTTCGACGTCGACCAGCACACCGATGCGCGAGCCACCGTGCACATAGCTCACCACCTTGCCCTTGGGCTGGTAGCGCACGAAACGACGGATGGCGATGTTCTCGCCGATCTTGCCGACCAGCGCCGTGCGGCGCTCCTCGACCGTGACCCCGTCCAGCGGCAAGGCCGACAGGGCCGCGACGTCAGCCGGACCCGCGGTGGCGACCAGCTGGGCCACCGCCTTCGCGAAAGCCTGGAAGTCGTCGTTCTTGGCGACGAAATCGGTCTCGCAGTTGAGTTCGGCCATCGCGCCCGAGGTGCCGTCGGCCGCCAGATAGACGCCAACGATGCCCTCGGCGGTGACACGCGACGCGGCCTTGCTGGCCTTGTTGCCGAGCTTGACCCGCAGGATCTCCTCGGCCTTGGCCAGGTCGCCGCCCGCTTCGGTCAGCGCCTTCTTGCATTCCATCATCGGCGCGTCGGTCTTCTCGCGCAGTTCCTTCACCATCCCTGCGGTGATTTCAGCCATCTCTAGATTCCTCAGCCTTCTTCCGATTCGACTTCGACGAATTCCTCGCCCGACACGCCCTTCACCACCTCGTCCAGGGCCGCAGCACGGCCAGCGAGAATGGCGTCTGCAGCGCCTTGCGCGTACAGGGCAATCGCCTTGCCGGAGTCGTCGTTGCCCGGAATGATGTAGTCGATGCCGGCCGGCGAATGGTTGGTGTCCACCACGGCAACCACCGGGATGCCCAGCTTCACGGCTTCGGTGATGGCAATCTTGTGATAGCCGACATCGATCACGAACAGGGCATCGGGCAAGCCGTTCATGTCCTTGATGCCGCCGATCGACTTGTTCAGCTTGTCGAGTTCACGGCTGAACAGGAGCGCTTCCTTTTTCGACAGGCGCTCGACACCGCCTTCGGCGATGATCGCTTCCATGTCGCGCAGACGCTTGATCGAGGTCTTGACCGTCTTGAAGTTGGTCAGCATGCCGCCGAGCCAGCGCTCGTCGACGTAGGGCATTCCGGCGCGACGGGCCTCCTGGGCCACCAGCTCGCGCGCCTGGCGCTTGGTGCCGACGAACAGCACCGTGCCGCGATTCGAAGCCAGCTGACGCATGTACTTCATCGCGTCCTGGTACATGACCAGGGTCTTTTCCAGGTTGATGATGTGGATCTTGTTGCGATGGCCGAAGATGTAAGGGGCCATCTTGGGGTTCCAGAAACGGGTCTGGTGTCCGAAATGAACGCCCGCCTCCAGCATTTGACGCATGGTCGACATGAGTGCTGCTCCAATGAAGGGTTGAGTTTGGCGAGGCGCCGGAACCCCGAACGCGGGGGATCGCCCGGCCTTCGCCGATCGACCCCTGACCACGCACCCTCAGGGCACTCCGTGGACGGGACCCAAGCCCCTTCCTTCGTCTGCACCGACGCGGACGGACCTGACGGCGCGCCCGATGACCATGCAAGACGGCGCGCCTGCGCACCGAGTGATGCCAGACAGGTCTCGACTCCGGGCTCGTCCAATAGCCCTACAGGGCTCAACGAGGAGTCGATTCGCATCGTGGCAAGCCTATAATCATAGCTCGAACAACACCTTACCGGCAAGTATTGATGTCGATCGTCCTGAAGAACGCAGCCGAGATCGAGGCCATGCGCCTGGCGGGCCGTCTGGCCGGCGAAGTGCTGGACTACATCACCCCGTTCGTGAAGCCCGGGATCACCACCGGCAAGCTCGACGAGCTGTGCCATCACTACATGGTCGACGTGCAGGGCTGCGTGCCCGCACCGCTGAACTACGCCCCATCCGGCTACAAACCCTATCCGAAATCGATCTGCACCTCGGTCAATCACCAGGTCTGTCATGGCATCCCGGGGGATCGGGTCCTGAAGTCGGGCGACGTGGTCAATCTTGACATCACCGTCATCAAGAACGGCTTTCATGGCGATACCAGCCGGATGTTCTGCGTCGGCGAGCCCTCGATCGCTGCTCGCCGGCTGTCAGAGACCAGCTTCGAATGCATGTGGCTGGGCATCGATCAGGTTCGCCCCGGCGCCACCCTGGGCGACATCGGTCATGTCATCCAGCGCCATGCCGAGTCGCGAGGCTACTCGATCGTGCGCGAGTTCTGCGGCCACGGCATCGGAGCCCAGTTCCACGAAGAGCCGCAGGTCCTGCACTATGGTCGCCCGGGCACCGGCCCGCGGATCGAGCCGGGCATGATCTTCACCATCGAGCCCATGGTCAACGCCGGGCGCCGCGAGGTCCGCGAACTGGCCGATGGCTGGACCATCGTGACCAAGGACCACAGCCTGTCGGCCCAGTGGGAGCACACCATCCTGGTGACCGAGTCGGGTCATGAGGTGCTGACGCTGTCGGCGGGCTGCCAGCCCCGCCCTGCGCTGACCTGATCGGCCGACTCGACCCGATTCGACCCGA
Source organism: Burkholderiaceae bacterium (assembly GCA_044372165.1). GTDB lineage: Bacteria > Pseudomonadota > Gammaproteobacteria > Burkholderiales > Burkholderiaceae_E > UBA4615. Next base: position 13,584 of record JBILSK010000004.1, read on the forward strand.
TTCGACCCTCATCATTGCGCCTCATGGCAAGCATCCCCGTCGCCAGCACCCCGCTCGACCGAACCGGATTCAAGCAGGAGCGAACCGAGCTGATCGAGGCCTTTCAGGCCCGACCTGACATTCGGCGCCTCCTGCAGGGCCTGGTGAAATTGACCGACCGGGCGGTCTGCAACTTGTGGCGCAGTGCCGGCCTGGACACCGATTGCTGCCTGGTGGCGGTCGGCGGCTATGGTCGACGCGAACTGACACCGCATTCGGACGTCGATCTGCTCCTGCTGGTCCCGGATCAGGCCGACGAGGAGCGCACGCGGCGCCTGGAAGGGTTCGTGGGCGCCTGCTGGGACATGGGCCTGGTGATCGGCCACAGTGTGCGAAGCCTGTCCGAGTGCCACTCGGAATCGGCGGCCGACATCACGGTGCAAACCAGCCTGCTCGAGCGCAAATACCTGGCCGGAGATCGCAGGCTGTACGAGGCACTCGATCAGGAACAGTCCCGGCAGCTCGACCCCCGTGCCTTCTTCCATGCCAAGCGCTTCGAGATGCGCCAGCGGCACGCCAAATTTCAGGATACGCCCTACAGCCTGGAGCCCAACGTCAAGGAAAGCCCAGGCGGCCTGCGCGACCTGCAATCGATCCGCTGGATCGCCCAGGCGGCCGGACTGGGATCGACCTGGGGGCAGATGGCCGAGCGTGGCCTGGTCACCGCAGCCGAAGCGCGCCTGCTCGCGAGCTACGAGCGCAAGCACCAGGTCACGCGCACCTGGCTGCACGTCCTGGCCCGTCGCCGCGAGGACCGCCTGGTCTTTGACCTGCAGGCGCAGGTCGCCCGAGCCCAGGGCTTTGACCAGGACGATGCCCGGCTGGCCAGCGAACAACTCATGCAGCGCTACTACTGGAGCGCGAAATCGGTCACCCAGCTCACCACGCTGGTGCTGCAGAACGTCGAAGGTCAGCTCTTTCCCGAGCATCTCGGCGCCACCGAACCGATCGATGCCGAGTTCCGCAGCGATCGGGGTCTTCTGGACGCCCTGGACGATCAACTCTTCGAGCATGACCCCTCGGCCATCCTGCGGGCGTTTCTCGCCATGCAGACCCACGCCAGCCTGTCGGGGATCAGCGCGCGCACCTTGCGGGCGATCTGGCGGGCGCGCACCCGCATGAATGCCGACTTCCGGCGCGACCCGGCCAACCGGGCGGCCTTCCTTGCCCTGCTGCAGGCGCCTCGCGGCATCACCCACGAGCTGCGGCGCATGAACCAGTGGTCAGTGCTGGGTCGCTACATTCCGGCCTTCCGGCGCATTGTCGGGCGCATGCAGCACGACCTGTTCCATGTGTACACGGTGGACCAGCACATCCTGATGGTGGTGCGCAATCTGCGACGGTTCGCGCTGGCCGAGCACGCGCACGAGTACCCCTTCTGCAGCCAGCTCATGGCGGCCTTCGAGAAGCCCTGGCTGCTCACCGTCGCGGCCCTCTTTCACGACATCGCCAAGGGTCGCGGTGGCGATCACTCGGCGCTCGGGCGGATCGATGCCCGGCGCTTCTGCCGTGATCACGGCCTGGACAAGGACGATCGCGAGCTGGTCGAATTCCTGGTGGCCGAGCATCTCACCATGTCCCAGGTCGCGCAGAAGCAGGACCTGAGCGACCCGGACACCATCGCCGCCTTTGCCAAGCGGGTCGGCACCGAACGCAAGCTGACCGGCCTGTACCTGCTGACGGTCGCCGACATCCGCGGCACCAGCCCCACGGTCTGGAACGCCTGGAAGGGCAAGCTGCTCGAGGAACTGTTCCGGGCCACCCGCCGCGTGCTGGGGGGCGGACAGACGACTCCCGACGAACGCAGCGATGTGCGCCGTGCCGAGGCAGTGCGCCTGCTGAATCTGGCGCGTCTCGCGCCCGCCGATTACGCAGCGTTCTGGGAGCAGCTGGACATCGGCTACTTCCTGCGCACCGA
>JBILSK010000192.1:0-4891 GCA_044372165.1 Burkholderiaceae bacterium
AGCCGCGCGAAACTCGTCGTCGATCTCTCCCAGCGACTGCTTGGCGAGCACCAGGTTGGCCCAGCTGTAGGGCGAGACGCGCGCACTGCCCACCGCATCACGATAGGCCGCGGCCGCGGCCTGCTGATCGGCCCGATGCGCCGATGCGTCCAGGATATCCAGCCGGGAGCGAGCCATCCGCAAAAACCCGATGCTGTCATGCAGCGTCGGGTTGCCGTCGGACCAGGTGCTCGCCTGTACCAGCAGCACGAGAGACTGATCGATGGCAGCCAGCTGCTCGACCTTGGCGTCACGTTCAGGCAGTGTGCCTGCGGTCTCTGCGGCTGGCGCATTGGCCACCTGGACAGACGTGAGCACCGCTTGCTTCATCAGGTAGTCCGCCATGCCCTGGCGCACCTGCTCGAGGGCCATCCAGGCGAACAGCAGCGTGCCCAGCACCGCACAGGTCACGCCGGCCGCGCGGGCCAAGGGCCCTGGGGCGGGGCGCCCGACGGCATCGAGCCGCGCGGACGAGGCGGCTCGTGAAGAGGACGACCGGTGACGCCGACTGGGGATGGCTGCAGCCGCAAACGGCAGGGTCAGCAAAGCGGTCAGGCTGATCGCATACGCCGGAATCTGCAGCGGGAAATCGACATACAGATGGGGAATCAGGCACCCCAGCGCCATGACCGCCGCACAGGCCGCCGAACGCGCGCCGACATTGTGCCGACGACGAATCAGTACCAGCGATACAACCCCAGCTGCCAGGGCATATCCGGTGAGCAACGCCAGGCCTGGCAGGCCGGTATCGGCCGCCAGTTCGATGTAGTCGTTGTGGGCATGATCCAGGTAGCCGCGATATTTCTGCGCATACGCCATGTAGGACACGAAGAAGGTGCCCCCGCCCATGCCGATCCAGGGATGGTCCCGAATGATGCCGATGCCATCGAAGGCAGGCTCCACGCGCTCATCGAGCGTCTCTTCGCGCGCCGCGCGCGCCGCCTGGGGCTTATCCGCGGACGCCTGCCCCGATCCCGCCGCCTGGGCAGTCTCGGTGCTTTCGCCGGCCGCCTCCCGCAGGGTGTCCTCGGCGTTGCCCTCAGCCCGAGGTTCGGGGGGCGTCCAGGCCGTCGACTCGATGCGGTCGACCACCTTGTCCACGCCGACCCAGGCGCCAATCAGCGCCAGATCCACCACCAGGATGCTGGCCACGAACACCAGCAGCAACTTTCGATTGCTGCGGGTGAGCGCCGCATGCACTGCGGTGACGCCCAGCAGGCCGATGAAGAAGGCGCCATTGCCGCCGCGCGACCGGGTCAGGATCAGCGCAATGACCATCAGAATGGCCAGCAGGCGCAGCTGAGCCTTGGGACTGAGCAGCAACTCGAGCCATCGGCGGGCGTGTTCGGTGAGGCTGATGCCCTCGTCACGGTGCCGGCTCAGGCCACCGAGCAACATGCCCACGGCCGCCGCCAGGCACAGGTTCAGATAAGCCGCCAGGTGATTCCGATTGACGAAGGAGCCGGTGGCCACACCCGTGTTGCCCAAGGTCGTGTCGACCAGATGCACGGACGCCCGCGTGCCCAGCAGGAACACCGCAATGAGCGCCTGCAGCACCCCAGCCGCAACGAAGGCCTTCAGCACCATCCGGACATCGGCGGCGTCGCGCACCAGCGAGCGGATCAGCCAGGCGACCAAGGCGCAGCTCAGTGCAACCAGCAGGTAGGCGCTTGTTCGGCCGGGCACCACCGAGACAGGCTTGCCGTCTACCCAGGGCGCAAGTTGAAAGGCGAGCAGACCGCAGAAAGCGGTCAGCAGCAGACCGGGGTACGACAGGACGAATCCGGCCAAGTTACGAGGGCGGGCCACGAGGCGCGTGGACCAGACCTGCACAGCCGCCAAGCCGAGCAGAGGCGGCAGCACCAGCGCCATCGCCCAAGGGCGATTGGCTCCCAAGGGGAGAGGGAGCAGCACCAGCCAGAGGCACAACAGCGCCAAGGGCCGACGCGAGCGCCCTGCCAGGAACTCAGCCGATGACATCAGCGCTCAGGCAGGCACTCAAGCAGAACAGGCCGGGACAGCCCGGCCACACAGGATTTCAGCTTGCGTCAGCTGACCGACCGGGCCTTGGCACCCAGTTGCTTGGCAAACCCGGCCACCACGCCCTTGCCGGCGGGCGGCGTGAACTGGTTCGGCAGACAAATGGGCGCCGGCGCAGCCGCTGCTGTTCCGGCCATGACGGCCAGCACCAGACCGGCGGCGATACGAGCAAACGTGCGGTGCATGATTGACCTCACAGGAAAGACGGTTTCAACAAGGCCCGAGGCTACACCCTTGGGGCTCACAAGCCAATCCCCCATCGGAATGAATGACCGATGCGAACCGCTTCGCGCGGGTGAATGTCACGGCGTAGCGGCCGCCGGCGGCTCACCCCGAGCCGCCGGCCGACCCGCAGCGTAGTAGGCCAGCTTGATCGCCTCATTGATCACGAAGGCCGCCGAGCGCTCGTCTTGCCACCAGTGCATGGCATGCCACCAGGGCGCCTGTGCCGGGACCAGGACGAACTCCCGGCCACTGCCTGCAAAGACAGCCGACCACGCCAGGTCCAGGCGTCGCAGGTGCGGCGGATCGCTCACCACCACCACCCGACGCCAGCCATCCCGTTCCATCTGGGCCAGGGTCGCGGTGGCCTCCTCCCAGGAATTTCGGGCCGGCAGCCCGAGCAGAATCGCGTCGGCAGGCAAGCCGGCCGCTCTCATCATGGCCGCACGCCATTCGAGGATGTGAGGCAGGACGGCGGGGTCGGCCGTCTCGGGGCCGGCAAGCATCACGCGGGGTGCAACCCCTTGCTGGTAGAGCTCGATCGCCCGTTGCGCTCGCCCCCCGACGTCGCCGCCCAGCGTCACGATCAGATCGGCCGAACCGGGTGCCAGGGCCACCGAGTGGCCCGGCGCAGCCAACCAATCCCCGACGTGCCTGAAGGCCAGGGTCGCCAGCGTCGACCCGACAGCCAGCACACCCAACAGCACCAGCACCAGGCCCAGCCGCCAACGGATCCGCTTGGGGCGTGTGGGCAGCGGTGCCGGCCTCGCAGGGTCGAGGCGACCCTCAGCAGGCGCCGAACGAAGGGCGTCAGTCATGGCGACGAATGATAACGCTCGATCCGGACCGAAATGACCGGTGCGTCTGCATGCGCGGATCGCCCCTCATCCGCAGTGGCTAGTCCCTACGACCGCTTTTCAATGGCAATCGACAATGCGATCCTTGCGAACAAGATGCCTTCGTGTGCTCTTGCGACCGCCTTGCGAAGTGTCACGCCAGAGGGCTCATCCGGGCCGCACGAACGCGGGGCATCGCCCGATTGTCCGTGACGCCTGTCACCGGTTTTTCGGTGAAGCACGCAGCGATGGTCGCAAGGGCGACCCGCTGGCCAGGTGGCGAGGTTTCCTGAATGCATTCAATTCACTAGCGCACGGTACGCGGTCGATGGCTCCTCACTCTTGAGTATTAGTTCTTCATTCCTTCGGGTGTCATGTCACGAAAAAAAGAGACTTTTCACACCTTCACGATATTGACATCCCACCGCCAGACGCCCGCCGAGTGACACAAGAGCAAGAAACAAATTCATTCGCAACAGGGAGTTGGAACCGCTGGCACGCTCTCTGCATGAGAGCAGTCGTGTGTCACGCCGGACATCACCCTTCCTTATTCACTCCTTCAGCAAAGGTCACCCAAATGAAGACATTCCTCAAGACCTCGTTGGCCGCACTCGGCATCGTTGCCGCGGGCGCTGTCCACGCCACCACGTTCAGCTTCAACGCGCAGTTCTCCACCCAGACGTATCCCATCGCCACCTCGCCGTTCGAGGCGACCGTCGCCGACACCGCATCGGTCAGTGGCTCGTTCAGCTACTCAGGATCGCTGGGCGCCTACACCATCGACGCCTGGAACCTGACCAGCGGCATCGAGACGCCGGCGGCAGACGGCTGGTTCGGCGCCGTCCAGAACTACAGCAACGCGACGCAGTCGGCCTACTACCTGTGGGACGGCGTGAACTTCGAGTACGGTCCCTACGGCACCTTCGTGTTCTGCTCGACCAACGCCGATTGCGCCAACGACCCCACCTTCATCGGCCAGGCGCTGCTGGTGACCCTGACCGGGCCGCTGTCGGCTGTCTTCGGCGAGATCTACACCCTGGAGGATCCGAACAACCCCGGTACCGTGTGCTGTGTCGCCTTCCGTGAAGGCGAAGTGCCGCTGCCCGAAACCTCGGCCCTGATCCTGGCCGGCCTGCTCGGCGTTCGCGTGATGCGCCGACGTGCCATCGAGGTCGAGCACGCCTGAGGCGTGACTGCCTGCCGGCCCGGCACTTCAGGGCCCGCCGGCGTCAAGCGCACCGCTTACACGGCCTGCTTTCGCAGGCCGTGTCCCGTACCAGTCGGGCCAGCCATCCAGCCGCGCAGGACAGCGGCCCGCCGCACTGCGTCGCGCTCCGCATCGCTGCCACGCAGCACGCGCCACATCACAGGACCGTGGACCCTCGCCATGCGCCCCCAGCGCTTCACGTGCAACCAGGGCATCCGAGGATCATCGCTGGTCGTCTGAAAGTAGCCCGCGACCACGGCGCGCCCGGGAAAAAGCCCCGCCCTTAGCGCATGGGCGCGTTCGCGCAGAGAGGACGCCTGCATCACCCCCAGCATGTTCCCGGTCACCGTCCGCGCATGCTCCGGTCGCACCATCATCTCCTCGAGTGCAGCGCGGCGCACATCGACACCCGGTGGCCGGGCCGGTTCGAGTGCCTCGAGCACCGCTGGCGGCACCGCTGCACCCACCTGCTCACGGGCCAGGTCCAGCAGCAACCACACGCCATCGCTCCACCCGAATTCCCGGGCCCGAGCCACGACATCCGACC
>JBILSK010000005.1:0-15410 GCA_044372165.1 Burkholderiaceae bacterium
CGAGACCTTGATGAATGAGAAGAACCTGCCCGACCGTTCCTCGATGCCTGATCCTGCGCTCTCTGGTGCGGGGGGCGGCTCGGGCTGGGAGCGGCAACTGGTGGAGAAGGTGCTGCTGGCCACGGTTGCGGAGCAGCGTCGTGCCCGTCGCTGGGGCATCTTCTTTCGTCTGCTCACGCTGTTGTTGATTGGCGCCGCGCTCTTCTGGAGCCTGTTCGGGGCCTCGCTGGGCCGCCACGGCACGGTGGGCCGGCATACCGCCCTGGTCGAGATGAATGGGCCGATGGACAGCGAGGGTCCGGTGACAGCCGATGCGGTCATCGAAAGCCTGAGGGCCGCTTTCGAGGATGCCGCCACGGCCGGTATCGTGCTGCGAATCAACAGCCCGGGCGGCAGTCCGGTGCAGGCCGGCATGATCAACGACGAGATTCGACGGCTGCGAGCGGCCTATCCGAACACGCCGCTGTATACCGTGGTCGAAGACCTCTGCGCCTCGGCGGGTTACTACGTTGCGGTGGCGGGCGACAAGATCTATGTCAACCGGGCCAGTCTGGTGGGCTCGATCGGTGTCCTCATGGACGGTTTCGGCTTCACCGGTCTGATGGACAAGCTCGGCGTCGAGCGTCGGCTGCTGACTGCCGGGGCCAACAAGGGCTACCTCGACCCCTTTTCGCCAGTCAGCGAGGCGCAGAAGGAGCATGCCAGGCAGATGCTCGCGCAGATTCATCAGCAGTTCATCGATGTGGTGCGCGAAGGCCGCGGCAAGCGCCTCAAGGAAACGCCGGAGCTGTTCTCGGGGCTGGTGTGGTCAGGTGCAACCAGTGTCGAGATGGGGCTGGCCGATGACTTCGGCTCGGTTCAATCCGTGGCGCGTGACGTGATCAAGGCAGAGGATGTCGTTGATTTCACACAGCGCGCGAGCGTCGCCGAGCGCTTGGCGCGTCGCGCCGGCATCTCTGCTGCCGAGATGTTTTCACAGCTGCTGGGGCTGAGCCCGGGGCCGATGCGCCTGCGTTGACCGAAGCTGGGCGGAACTGAGTTTCGCCTGCCAGGTTGGGGTGGACCTTCGATGCGGTTAGCGAGGCCGATCAGCGTCGACCTCGCGGCGTCGATGCCTGAGCCTCGGCCAGCAGCAGAAAGACCGTTGGGACCTTGTCCAGCGTAACCGGCGAGCCCTTCCACTGCGAAACCCGCCGGGTCGTCAGTCGCTGTGAACTGCCGGTCAGATCGCTTGCGAGGCATACCCACGTGGACGGGGCGAGCGTGGCCAGCATCGTGTCCAACATGGCCTGATTGCGGTAGGGCGTCTCGATGAACAGCTGTGTCTCGTTGTCGCGTCGGGAGCGCTGCTCGAGCTCGCGCAGCCGTTCTCGCCTCGCCGCTGCATCGGTCGGCAGGTACCCAGCGAAGGCAAAGCGTTGCCCGTCCAGTCCCGAACCCATCAGGGCGAGGAGCAGGGCGCTGGGGCCGATGAGGGGCTGCACCTCGATGCCGGCCTGGTGCGCTGCCAGGATCAACCGAGCGCCCGGGTCGGCCACACCGGGACATCCCGCTTCCGACATCAGGGCGGCATCGCGTCCCGCTTGTACTGGAGCCAGCATGGGTGCGATCGCCTCGTCACGCGTGTGCTCGTTGAGTTCGACGATCTCGATTGACTGCAGCGGTCGTGCCAGGGGCAGCTGCTTGAGAAAGGCCCGTGCCGTCTTGGCGTTTTCCGCGATGACGTAATCGATCCGGGCCACCGCCTCGATGGAAGGACCCGTCAGATCGGAGGCGGCGGTCCGACCAGTGCCGACCGGTGTCGGGACGCACAGGATTCGGCCTGGCTGCCCGACCGCACCCTGTATGCCGGGTACGGCTCCTGCATCCCGAGGTGTGGAGTGCATGCTTGTCAGGGCAGGCTGACGCCGGAGTCGCGCAGCATCGCGGACAAGCGAATCAGGGGCAACCCGACCAGGGCGGTGGGGTCGGTGCCTTCCTGGGCGTCCAGCAGACTGATGCCCAGTCCTTCCGACTTGGCCGATCCCGCGCAGTCATACGGGGTTTCCTTGCGCAGATAGCGCTCGATTTCCTCGTCGGTCAGCGTCCGGAATTTCACCCGCGTGAGGACACAGTCCAGCAGTGGGGCCTGTCCAGGACGGCACAAGGCCAGCCCGGAGTGAAAGACCATGGTCTGGCCGGATGCTGCCCGCAGCTGCAGGACGGCTCGTTCATGGGTGCCGGGCTTGCCGATGACAGCACGACCATCCAGGGTCGCGGTCTGGTCCGACCCGATGACCAGCGCGTCCGGATGCATCCGCGCGACGGCCTGAGCCTTTTCCAGGGACAGTCTCCGGGCGATCGACGCCGGGGTCTCGCCTGGGAGGCTGCTTTCATCGACGCCGGGCGCCATGGTGTCGAAGGGCAGTCCGAGGCGTTGCAGCAATTCGCGACGGTAGACGGAGGTCGAAGCCAGGATCAGGCGGGCAGGGTGCATCGGGGTCTCCAGAGCGGCGCGTATGATAGCTCGCCGTGCCTTGCAGGCCGGCATTTCGAAGACTGATGCACCATGACTGTTCCCTCTCTGGATACTCAGGATTTCACTCGTCGCGGCGACAGCGTGTCCGGCCGCCTGGCAGTGCCCGAACTGCCCAGGTTGTGCTCGCTGCTGGTCTCCGAGGAGGGGCATCTCGACTGGCAACTGCGCGGGGAGAGCCAGGTTCGAGCCGATGGCAGCCGCGTGGCACGCATGGCCCTCGAACTCTCGGGCACGGTGACGATGCGCTGCGTCCGGTGCCTCGAGACGCTTGCGGTCATACTGGACGAATACCTCGAATACCGTCTCGTGCCCACGGAAGCTGAAGCGGAGCGCGAGGATGCCGAGGACGATGAAAGCGATGTGCTGGTCTCGTCGCGACACTTCGATCTGGCCGGACTGATCGAAGATGAGACGATCATGGCGCTACCCGCCGCGCCACGTCACCCCGACTGTCGGGCGCCTGGGCCATCATCGGCCGAGACCGAGGCTGTCTCGGAGCATGACGCCGACCAGGACGAAGCACAACCCGCGGATCGTCCGAATCCCTTTGCTGCCTTGGCAGCCCTGCGCTCGGGTGCGAAGCGGGGCGACGATACTCAATGACAGCGCGACCGCTTGCGGGCTTCCCAAGCGCCCGCTCTCTGCTATAATCCGCGATTAACTTTTAATTGCACGGAGACCATTCCATGGCCGTCCAGCAGAACAAGAAATCTCCTTCGAAGCGCGGCATGCACCGCTCACACGACTTTCTGGGCAAGCCGCCGACCGCGGTCGAGCCGACGACCGGTGAAGTTCACCTGCGTCATCACATCAGTCCGAACGGCTTTTATCGCGGCCGCAAGGTCGTGAAGGTCAAGTCCGACGAGTAAGAACCAAGGCGACCGCGCGAGGCCGTCGGAGTGATTCGCATGGATCAAGCGCGGTGGCTCGTGCAGGCGGGCACTGCCGAACCTTCGGCCCGATGATGCTTCGGATCGCAATCGACTGCATGGGCGGAGACCACGGTGTCTCCGTGACCGTGCCCGCTTCCCTGTCCTTCTTGGCATCGCACCCGGATGTCGAGCTGATCCTGGTCGGCCGAGAGCAGGACGTGCTGGCTGAGCTCGCGCGCGTGCGCCCCGGCACGAGCGCCGATCGCCTGCCTGAGCGGGTGAGCCTGTGCAACGCGACCGAGGTCGTCTTGATGGATGACCCGGTGGCGCAGGCCTTGCGCGGCAAGCGCGATTCCTCGATGCGCGTCGCCGTCGAGCAGGTGCGGGACGGTCAGGCGGTGGCCGCAGTCAGCGCGGGCAATACCGGTGCGTTGATGGCTGTCTCCCGGTTCGTGCTCAAGATGATTGAAGGCATCGAGCGCCCGGCGATTGCCGCACCGCTTCCAACCCGCAATGGCGGCCAGACAATGATGCTGGACCTCGGTGCGAACGTCGATTGCGAGCCGCAACACCTGCTGCAGTTCGCGATCATGGGCAGCGCGCTGGTGTCTGCTGTGCAGGGAACCGAGCGCCCCCGGGTCGGCCTGCTGAACATCGGCGAAGAAGTCATCAAGGGCAACGAGGTGGTCAAGGCTGCGGCCGAACTCCTTCGAGCCAGCGGTCTGAACTTCATCGGCAACGTCGAAGGCAATGACCTGTTTACCGGGGCTGCCGATGTGATCGTCTGCGATGGATTTGTCGGCAACGTCGCCCTGAAGACCTCGGAGGGTCTGGCACAGATGCTGTCAGGCTTCATTCGAGAGGAATTCACTCGGGGACCACTGGCCAAGGCGATCGCCGTGCTGGCTTATCCCGTGCTGCGCAGTTTCAAGCGCCGCGTCGATCATCGCCGCTACAACGGTGCGAGTCTGGTGGGGCTGCGCGGCATCGTGATCAAGAGCCACGGCTCATCGGACGCCTACGGTTTCGAGCAGGCGATCGGCCGCGGGTATGATGCGGCTCGCAATGGTTTGCTGGGCCGGATCACCGGTGCCATCCCTACGGTCAACCCGACGAAATGATCCCGAATTCAATTCGCTATTCCCGCATCGTCGGCACCGGAAGTGCGCTCCCGGAGCGCCGCGTAGACAACGCCACGCTGGCGGCCGAACTCGGCGAGCGTGGCATCGAAACCTCGGACGAATGGATTGTCGCCCGCACCGGCATCAAGCAGCGCTACCTGGCTGATCCGGAGGTGGGCAGTTCGGTGCTGGGCGCCCGCGCAGCACGGGCCGCCATCGAAGCCAGCGGATTCAAGCCCGAGGAAATCGAGCTGATCATCGTTGCGACGTCCACACCCGATTACGTCTTTCCCAGTACGGCGTGTCTCATCCAGCGTGAACTCGGCATCGCAGGCTGTCCGGCATTCGACGTGCAGGCGGTTTGCTCGGGCTTCGTCTACGGGGTCACGGTGGCCGACGCCATGATCCGCAGTGGCGCCGTGAAGACAGCGGTTGTCATCGGTGCCGAAGTCTTTTCCCGCATCCTCGACTGGACGGATCGCGGCACTTGCGTGCTCTTCGGAGACGGCGCGGGCGCGGTCGTGATGGCAGCCTCGGAGACGCCCGGCATCCTTGCCGCGAAGCTTCACGCCGACGGTCGGCATGAAACGATCCTGCGGACCGCCGGGAATGTGTCCAGAGGTCAGGTGGTTGGACATCCCTTCCTCACGATGGACGGGCAGGCCGTTTTCAAGCTTGCGGTCAGCGTCCTGGACGAGGTTGCGCGCGAAACCGTGGCCGCAGCAGGACTGCAGATCAAGGACATCGACTGGCTGATCCCTCACCAGGCGAATGTACGGATTCTTCAGGCGACCGGCCGCAAGCTCGGGCTGCCTCCCGAGCGGGTGGTGATCACCGTCGACCAACACGCCAACACATCCGCCGCGTCGGTGCCGCTGGCGCTCGATCTCGCCGTACGCGACGGGCGGGTTCGACCCGGGCAGCGTGTCATGCTGCAAGGGGTTGGTGGTGGCTTCACCTGGGGCAGTGTGCTCGTTCAGTTCTGAGTCTTTCCCCCTTCACGAATTCGTCTTTTTCTTCTTTCTCCCCCGAGACTCCATGAAGCTCGCCTTCCTGTTTCCCGGCCAGGGCTCGCAGGCCGTTGGTATGCTCGATTCCCTGGCCTCGGTGCCGGTGGTTGCCGGCCTGATCGCACAGGCAGATGCCGCGCTGGGTGAGCCGTTGTCGGCATTGATCGCCAAAGGGCCCGCCGAGTCGCTCGCCATGACTGTCAACACCCAGCCCGCGATGCTGTTGGCGGGCCTCGCCTGCTGCGAGGCATGGCGTGCGGCCGGTGGGCGGGATGCCTTCGCAATGGCGGGCCACAGCCTGGGCGAGTACACCGCCCTGACCGCTGCGGGGTCCTTCGATGTTGCGGACGCGCTGCGCCTCGTTCGGCTTCGCGCGCAGGCCATGCAGGAAGCCGTGCCGGTTGGCACCGGCGGAATGGCGGCGATCCTGGGCTTGAGCGACGACCAAGTGCGCGATGCCTGCCGTCAGGCCACCGAGTCGCTCAAGGGTGAAGCACCTGCTCATGCCGGCGTGGCCGAGGTCGTCGAACCTGCGAACTTCAATGCGCCCGCTCAAGTGGTCATCGCGGGCAGCAAGCGCGCCGTCGAAAAGGCCTGTGAGCTCGCCAAGGCCTTGGGCGCAAAGCGGGCCTTGCCGCTGCCGGTGTCAGCACCCTTTCATTCGTCCCTGCTCAAGCCCGCAGGTGATCGCCTGGCCCAGGCACTGGCCGCGTGTCCGCCGCGTGCACCTCGCGTGCCGGTGGTCAACAATATCGATGTCCTTGCTCAGTCCGAACCAGCGGCGATCGTCGATGCCCTGGTGAGGCAGTCCTTTGGACCGGTACGCTGGGTCGAGGTCGTGCAGGCGCTGCAAGCAATGGGCGTGACTCATGCCATCGAGTTCGGTCCGGGCAAGGTGCTGGCCGGACTGGTCAAGCGAATTGCTCCGGGTGTGCAGGTGGCAACTGTCTTCGATGCAGCCAGCCTCGAGGCCACGCTGAAGGAGTTCGCATGAGCACGCTCGTGAGCCCTCTGCAAGGCAAGGTCGCATTGGTGACCGGCGCTTCCCGTGGCATAGGCCGCGCAATCGCCCTGGAACTGGGCCGCTTGGGTGCCACCGTCATCGGGACCGCCACCAGCGAAGAGGGTGCTCGAGGCATTGATGCGGCCTTGGCGGCATCGGGTGCCACGGGGCGTGGCGCCGTGCTGAATGTCGGTCAGGTGGCCGAGACGCAGGCCCTGATCGATGCCCTGTCTCAGGGCGAGGGCGCGCCGCTGATCCTGGTCAACAATGCCGGAATCACACGGGACAACCTGGCGTTGCGCATGAAGCCGCAGGAATGGGGCGATGTGATCGACACCAATCTGTCCGCGGTTTTCCGTCTCTCGCAAGGCGTGTTGCGCGGCATGACCAAGGCACGCTGGGGTCGCATCGTCAACGTCACCTCGGTGGTGGCCTCATCGGGCAATCCGGGGCAAGCCAACTACGCCGCTGCCAAGGCCGGGGTTGAAGGCATGACACGTGCCCTGGCCCAGGAGATCGGCAGTCGCGGCATTACGGTCAACTGCGTGGCGCCTGGCTTCATCGATACGGACATGACACGTGCGCTCACCGAGGGTCAGACGACCGCGATGATGCAACGCATTCCGCTGGGTCGTCTGGGCGAGGCTGCCGAGGTCGCAGCGGCCGTCGGATTCCTGTGCACGCCGCAAGCGGCGTACATCACCGGAAGCACCTTGCATGTGAACGGTGGAATGTACATGGCCTGAGGGCCCTGGTGACCGATACGAACGACCAAGACTGACGGCGTATTGCCCGGGGCCGAACCGAACATCGGGCAGGCTGGTGCAGGATGCTAGAATTCCGGCCAGTTTTCACGTTGGGGACATCCTCCCCGCATCCATTCAGGACAGAAAGGACATCACATGAGCGACATCGAACAACGCGTCAAGAAAATCGTCGCCGAGCAACTGGGCGTGAACGAGGCAGAGATCAAGACGGAGTCGTCATTCGTGGACGATCTGGGCGCTGACTCGCTGGACACCGTCGAGCTGGTCATGGCGCTTGAAGACGAGTTCGAAACCGAGATCCCTGACGAAGAAGCCGAGAAGATCACCACCGTGCAGCAGGCGATCGACTACGTGAAGTCGCACCCCAAGTCGGCCTGACCCAGGCCAATCTCGGTATCGGAGTCAGAACGGGATGAGTCGTCGCAGAGTGGTGGTGACCGGGTTGGGGCTTGTGAGCCCGGTGGGTAACGATGTGTCGACGGGCTGGGCGAACATCGTCGCCGGGCGCAGCGGCATCGGACGCATCACGCGTTTCGACGCCAGCCCGTTCACCTCGCAGATCGCCGGAGAAGTGAAGGGTTTCAACATCGAGGACTACCTTCCCGCCAAGGAAGCACGTCACTTCGACACCTTCATTCACTACGGCATCGCTGCGGCCGCCCAAGCGGTGAAAGATGCCGGAATCAGTGCCGAGACGATCAATCCCGAGCGAATCGGGGTCGTGATCGGATCGGGCATTGGTGGCTTGCCGATGATCGAGGACAACCACACCGAATACGTCAACCGGGGCCCTCGACGGATTTCACCGTTTTTCGTGCCCGGTTCGATCGTCAACATGGTTTCCGGGCAAGTCTCGATCATGCACGGGTTTCAGGGCCCCAACTACGCGGTGGTCTCGGCCTGCACGACGGGCTTGCACTCCATTGGTGACGCCGGGCGTCTCATCGAATACGGTGATGCCGATGTGATGGTGGCCGGCGGCGCCGAAGCCACGGTATCGCCGCTTGGCATCGGTGGATTCTGTGCCGCGCGGGCCATGTCGACCCGCAACGATGACCCCGCGACCGCGAGCCGCCCCTGGGACAAGGATCGTGACGGATTCGTGCTTGGCGAAGGGGCGGGCGTTCTCGTGCTCGAAGAGTATGAGCATGCCCGCAAGCGCGGTGCTCGCATCTATGGCGAGCTGATTGGCTACGGCATGAGCGCCGATGCGCATCACATCACCGCGCCTGACCAGAACGGACCCAAACGCGGCATGCTGTCTGCACTGAGAAACGCCGGGGTCAACCCCGACCAGATCCAGTATGTCAATGCCCATGGCACATCAACGCCCCTGGGTGACAAGAACGAGACAGAAGCCATCAAGCTTGCCTTCGGTGACCACGCCCGCAAGCTGGTGATCAACTCGACCAAATCGATGACCGGTCACCTGCTGGGTGCTGCGGGCGGCATCGAGTCGGTATTCACCGTGCTGGCCGTGCATCATCAGGTGTCGCCCCCGACCATCAACATCTTCAATCAAGATCCCGAGTGCGATCTCGACTACTGCGCCAATCAGGCTCGACAGATGAAGATCGACGTGGCCGTTTCGAACTCCTTCGGTTTCGGCGGAACCAACGGCACGCTGGTCGTCAAGCGACTGGTCTGACCTTTCGGCCAGATGCTGAGGCCGTCGTGGGATTCGGAATTCGAATTCAGGTGAACGGTTCGCGCGAAGCCTCAGTGCTTCGCGCGATCACTTTCGCAATTCCGTCCGCAGGATGCAGCTGCGCAGCGCTGCAATTTCTTGCCGGGCCGACCTTCTTGTCTGAGCGTCTTGGCCTGGCAATGGACGCAGGGGGTGAGATGGCCTTGGCACTCGGAGCGCTCGCGCTCGCCGTGCTCGGACTGGCCCTGGCCTGGCAGGCTGCGCGCTCGATGGGTGCAGCGGTGTTGCCTGCCGGATGTGCGCCCACTCCTTTGGCGGGCACTGCCGAGGGGTGCCTGGTCTTGCGCGACGACGGCTCTGTCGCCTGGTCCGGGTCGCAGGTGTCCTCTGATGCGAGCAAAGGTCCTCACGCGGAAATGCAAGCCATGCGACCGTCCGCCAGCCTTGCACTGCCAGGCTTGATTCTGCTGACCTTGACCCCAACTGCGCTCGACGCGGCTCGCATGAGCTCGATCCGCCCAGTTCGGATTGCCCTGGGACGAAGCAGTGTTGGCCCGCATGCCTGGCGTGTGCTGAATGCCTGGTTGTGCTGGGTCGGTCGCGGTCGTGAATCGCCCGGGGCTATCCAGCCCGATTTCTTCGCCACGTCTCACTGAGCACCTTGATCGCGCCATGAAACGACTCCTGCACTCTTGCCTCGTGGTGGCCGCACTGGTTACCGCACTTCCTGTGATGGCTCCGGTGGCATTGGCTCAGGCCGGACGCGAGCTGCCTGATTTTGCCGACTTGGTGGAGCGCACGGGTCCGGCGGTGGTCAACATCCGGACCACGGCCCGCTCGCGTGGAGGGGCCGCAGGCGCGGGCGTGCCCGAGGGCATGGAAGACAACGAACTCTACGAATTCTTTCGACGCTTCATGCCGCCGCGGCAAGGGCCGTCGCCCAGGGGGCGAGGAGAGGGCGGGTCGGGCGGTCCGGAAGTGCCTCGTGGGGTGGGGTCGGGATTCATCATCTCCGGTGACGGCTTCCTGCTCACCAACCATCACGTGGTCGAAGGCGCAGACGAAATCTATGTGACCCTGACCGACAAGCGGGAGTTCAAGGGCCGCTTGATCGGTTCCGACCGCCGCACCGATGTCGCCCTGGTCAAGATCGACAGCGCGGGGCTGCCTTCGCTCAGGATCGGTGATCCCGCTCGGCTGCGGGTCGGAGAATGGGTGGTCGCCATCGGTTCGCCCTTCGGTCTGGACAACACCGTGACAGCCGGCATCGTGTCTGCCAAGGGGCGCGACACAGGCGACTACCTGCCTTTCATCCAGACTGACGTCGCAGTGAATCCTGGCAATTCCGGTGGCCCGCTGATCAATCTGCGCGGCGAGGTGGTTGGCATCAATTCTCAGATCTACAGCCGCACCGGTGGGTTCATGGGGATTTCGTTCGCAATCCCGATTGACGAAGCCATGCGGGTGGGCGAGCAGCTGAGAGCGACCGGCAGGGTGACCCGCGGTCGAATCGGCGTCGGCATCGCCGAAGTCACCAAGGATGTGGCCGAACCACTGGGTCTGCCTCGTGCTGCGGGTGCACTGGTGCGCAATGTGGAGTCGGGCGGCCCGGCAGACCGGGCCGGTATCGAGGTCGGGGACATCATCCAGCGCTTCGATGGGAAGACGATCGAACGGGCCAGTGACCTGCCGCGCATGGTGGGCAATACCCGACCGGGTAGCAAGGTGCCTGTGACCGTGTGGCGCAAGGGCGCTTCCCGGGAACTCAGCCTGTCGGTCGTCGAGATGCAGGCGGATGCCACACCCCAGGGAGCCTCTCCGCGTCCGTCGTCGGCGCCGGGCGCCGGTCAGGCCACGCCCGCCAACGCGCTGGGCTTGGTGGTGGCCGATATTCCCGAGGAGCGTCGGGCTCAACTGCGGATCAAGGGAGGCGTGGTGGTCGAGTCTGTGGACGGGCCGGCGGCGCGTGCCGGGTTGCGTGCCGGCGACCTGATCCTGGCGCTCAATAATCAGGACGTCGTGTCGACCCGGCAGTTCAATGAATTGGTCGGCAAGCTCGATCGCACCAAGACCCAGGTCATGCTGGTGCGCCGTGGCGATAGCGCGCAGTTCGTGCCCATTCGCCCCTGAGCGTCTTGCTGCGGTTGCGGCAGCCGATCGGCTATGATGGCAGGCTATCCGGAGGGGGTCCGACACCCTCCGGAGGTGCCTCTTGTCCGCGACCCAGCGTCCGGCAAGCGGGCGTTTCATCCTCCCGCAAGCCGGCGTCACCGTGCAGAACATCCGCAACTTTTCCATCATTGCCCACATCGACCACGGCAAGTCGACGCTCGCTGATCGCCTGATTCAGCGCTGCGGAGGACTGTCCGACCGTGAAATGGCCGAGCAGGTGCTTGATTCGATGGACCTCGAGCGCGAGCGCGGCATCACGATCAAGGCGCAGACTGCGTCGCTGCGCTATGTCGCCCAGGACGGCCAGGTCTACGCACTCAACCTGATCGATACCCCGGGTCACGTCGACTTCTCCTACGAAGTCAGCCGTTCGCTGTCGGCCTGTGAGGGCGCGCTGCTGGTGGTCGATGCCTCCCAAGGTGTCGAGGCACAGACCGTGGCCAACTGCTACACCGCCATCGAGCTCGGCGTGGAGGTGGTGCCTGTTCTCAACAAGATGGATCTGGCCTCGGCCGATCCGGATCAGGCTCGAGCCGAGATCGAGGAAGTGATCGGCATCGATGCCACAGATGCCATCCCGGCGAGTGCCAAGACCGGCATGGGCATCGATGACATCCTCGAGGCAATCGTCGCCCGGGTGCCGGCTCCCAAGGGTGACCCGACTGCTGCGCTTCAGGCGCTGGTCATCGACTCCTGGTTCGACAACTACGTCGGCGTGGTGATGCTGGTGCGGGTCATGAACGGCACCTTGCGGCCCAAGGACAAGATTCGCCTCATGGCCACGGGTGTGGCCGTGTTGTGCGAGCAGGTCGGCGTGTTCACGCCCAAGTCGACCCAGCGTGAGTCACTTTCGGCAGGACAGGTCGGATTCGTGATCTCCGGTATCAAGGAGCTCAAGGCAGCGAAGGTGGGCGATACGCTGACGCTTGACCGAGCCCCGGCCGCGCAGGCGCTACCCGGCTTCAAGGAGGTCAAGCCTTCGGTGTTTGCCGGCCTGTATCCGGTCGAGGCCAACCAGTACGAGGCCTTGCGCGACGCGCTCGAGAAACTGCAGCTCAACGATGCTTCACTGCAATTCGAACCAGAGGTGTCGCAAGCCCTGGGATTCGGCTTTCGCTGCGGC
Organism: Burkholderiaceae bacterium; assembly: GCA_044372165.1. Taxonomy (GTDB): domain Bacteria; phylum Pseudomonadota; class Gammaproteobacteria; order Burkholderiales; family Burkholderiaceae_E; genus UBA4615. The sequence continues at coordinate 12,235 of JBILSK010000005.1, forward strand.
TTTCTGGGCCTGCTGCACATGGACATCGTGCAGGAGCGTCTCGAGCGCGAGTACGACATGGATCTCATCACCACTGCACCGACCGTGGTCTATGAAGTCCTGATGCGTGATGGCACCCTGGAGCGCATCGAGAATCCCGCCAAGTTGCCCGACCCCGGTCGCATCGAAGAGATTCGCGAACCGATTGTTTCGGTCACCGTATTTGTGCCCCAGGAATATGTGGGCGCAGTCATCACCCTGTGCACGGCCAAGCGGGGCGTGCAGACCAATCTGGCCTATCACGGCAAGCAGGTTCATCTGCACTACGACCTGCCGATGAACGAGATCGTGCTCGATTTCTTCGACAAGCTGAAGTCGGTCTCGCGTGGTTATGCGTCGATGGACTACGAGTTCAAGGAATATCGCGCAGCCGACGTGGTGAAGCTCGACCTCCTGGTCAACGGGGACAAGGTCGACGCGCTGTCGCTGATCGTGCATCGTGCCAATGCACCGTACCGCGGCCGGGAGGTTGCGGCCAAGATGCGCGAGCTCATTCCTCGGCAGATGTATGACGTGGCGATTCAGGCGGCCATTGGCGGCAACGTCATTGCGCGCGAAAACGTCAAGGCGCTGCGCAAGAACGTGCTGGCGAAGTGCTACGGTGGTGACATCACACGAAAGAAGAAGCTGCTCGAAAAGCAGAAGGCTGGCAAGAAGCGCATGAAGCAGGTCGGGACGGTCGAGATTCCGCAGGAGGCGTTCCTCGCCGTGCTGCAGGTCGAGGATCGCTGACCATGGCCGTCTGCTCCCTCATGTCACGTTTGAGCGGAACCGCATCGCGGTCTGCGCGGAAGACCCGATGAATTTCGCCTTGATTCTTTTTCTGTTGCTGGTCGTCTGCGCGATTGCCTGGGTGCTGGACATCGCGTGGCTTGCGCCGGCGCGCCGGCGCGCCGGCGTCCAGAGCCGACCGGCATGGCTTGAATACACAGCGGGCCTGTTTCCCGTCGTGATGGCCGTATTCCTGCTGCGCTCCTTTCTGGTCGAGCCCTTCAAGATTCCCTCGGGCTCCATGGTGCCGACGCTGCTGGTGGGCGATCTGATCCTGGTGAACAAGTACACCTACGGGATCCGCTTGCCGGTGGTGCACACCAAGATTGTCAGCCTGAACGATCCCGAGCGGGGTGACGTGATGGTGTTTCGCTTTCCCAAGGATCCTTCGGTCGATTACATCAAGCGTGTCGTCGGCATCCCGGGCGATACCGTCACCTACGAGAACAATCGCATCTCGATCAACGGCAGCCCGGTGCCTTTGCGCGACGCGGGCGAGTTCTATGATTCAGACCGCCTGGTGTATTACCGCCAGTACTCGGAAAAGCTGGGCACATTGGAGCACCAGCTGTTGACCGAATTGGACAAGCCCTCGTACATCTCCGGCGTGGACGCGTTTCCGTTTCGTAACCAATGCACCTATTCCCGGACCGGGCTGACCTGCAAGGTCCCGCCGGGTCACTACTTCGTGATGGGTGACAACCGCGAGAACAGCCTCGACAGTCGCTTCTGGGGATTCGTTCCTGAACAGAACATCGTGGGCAAGGCCTTCTTCATCTGGATGAACTTCGGCGACCTCGGCCGGATTGGACGGTTCCATTGATGCAGGGTGCTCCGGTGGTCGACTCCTCAATCGGGCGTCCGCGCCGGGCCGGCTGGCAGGCGCGGCGGCGACAGCGAGGCTTGAGCCTGATGGGACTGATCATGCTCGGCGTCCTGCTCACCTTCGGCGCCATGCTGGCGCTGAAGGTGGGGCCGACCGTGCTGGAATACCTCGCGGTCAAGCGGGCGGTAGCGCGTGCCTTCACCGACGGCACCGACCCCACCTCGATCCGGACTGCCTTCGATCGAGCAGCCTCGATCGAGGACATCACCTCGATCACCGGCCGCGATCTTCTGATTGCACCGGCGCCTGGAGGGGGCTTCAAGGTGTCCTTCGCTTACGAGAAGCGCGTTCTCCTGTTCGGGCCAGCGTACCTTCTGCTCGATTACCAGGGCGCGGCGGGTGCCGGCGCACGTGAAGCGGGCGGGGACGGATCACGCCGATGAGCCTCGAGGCGCTTCAGGACCGGCTGGGCTACCGATTTCAATCGGAGCCCTTGCTGCGCCAGGCGCTCACGCACCGCAGTCACGGTGCAACCCACAACGAACGGCTGGAGTTCCTCGGCGACAGCGTGCTGAATTGCGCGGTGGCGGCACTCCTGTATCAGCGTTTTGCACGGATCGATGAAGGCGACCTCTCCCGGGTGCGAGCCAATCTGGTCAAGCAACAGACCCTGTTCGAGATCGCACAGCGGCTCGACCTCAGTCCTGTGCTGCTGCTGGGCGAAGGCGAATTGAAGAGCGGGGGCTTGCGCCGTCCCTCCATCCTGGCCGATGCGCTTGAAGCCGTGTTCGGCGCCATCATGCTGGACGGCGGCTTCGAGGCGGCGCACGCGGGGATCGCCCGTCTGTATGACCCGATCCTGCGCAGTGTCGACCCTCATACACTTGGCAAGGACGCCAAGACGCTGCTGCAGGAATGGCTGCAGGGCAAGAAGATGCCCTTGCCGCTTTACGCGGTGGTGGCGACCCATGGTGCGGCCCATAATCAGCTGTTCGAGGTGGAGTGTGCCGTGCCCAAGCTGGCCATCCAGGTACTGGGTAGTGGCGGCAGTCGACGTGCAGCCGAGCAGGCTGCTGCAAAGCTGGCGCTCGAGCAGGTCCAGGCACTGGTGCCGTCGACTCCGCGACGAACGAGAAAGTCGGCGCAACGCTCTGACGCCTTGAACGGCGCCCTGTCGGAAGACGCGCCCGTGGTGGCGAGTGCTCCCGTGAATGTCCCTGCAACCGGCCCCTTGGATGTCCTCCGTTCCTGAATCCGAGCAGCACGTGCCTCATCGTTGCGGCTACGTCGCGATCATTGGTCGCCCCAATGTCGGCAAATCGACCCTGTTGAACCGTCTGGTGGGCGAAAAGCTCAGCATCACTTCGTCCAAGGCCCAGACCACTCGGCATCGCATCGTCGGTGTCGTGACGCGTCCCGGGGCCCAGCTGATGCTGCTCGATACACCGGGATATCAGACCCGCAATCGGGGCGCCTTGAACCGTGTTCTCAATCGAACCGCTGCCCAGGCTGCCCAGGAAGCTGATGTCGTCGTGCTGGT